>CAJXUT010000059.1 GCA_913061365.1 uncultured Colwellia sp. | reverse complement strand
ACGAGATTCCTCTACGTCTCGTGGGCTCGGAGATGTGTATAAGAGACAGGCAATAAATCGCTTTCCTTTTTGATTTTTTTTCTCACATAATCAATAGATTGTACATCACCCTCTTGACAACCAAGTTCAACAAAAAAAGTAACGCGTGACAATTTTTTGATGTGTAACTGCTCTTTAAACATGGAAGATTGCTGTTTTAAGGACGCCACGGTTATTGAAGCTTGCTTAGCTTGTTCAAGTAGTAGAACTTCATCCTTTTGAGCATCTGATAATTTAATAGTGATAGGTGATAGCTTTGCTGTTGCTAGTTCAAATGAGGTCACTTGTTGGGCGAGATCTTTTATCCAACCACTAGAGTCAATTAAATGAGTTTCATCATTTTGAGCTGTTAAAAATTGATCTATTTTCATCAAATTAGTATCGTCTGTTAATTTAATTTCAATGCTATTTATATCAATCGTTAACTGTTTAATACTATTAAATTGCTCTGTGATATCCTGCTGATTATAGTTGAGCTTCTCTTGCGCAAGTGCAATTTGGTGCTGACTTTTAGCTAACATTTGCATCACTTGTTGTAATTGCTGATTGCTTACAATGCTCTGCTGATTAAGCTGGCTAACATCACTATATAAATTTTTAAGCTGCTGTAATTGTAATAAGCTCGCATCATTTGCTTGCTCTACTTCAGTAAGTTTATTTAAAGCTAAGTTAAGAGATGCTGGTAATGACAATTGTACAAAATTAGTGTGTAGTTCTTTTTGTTCTACCGTTTGGTTGTTTGTCACTTCTTCATTAATTTTTAGTAAACTTTCTAGCTGATTCTGACGATTAGCAAGCTCTTTCCCTTGAACTTCTAATTCATCTAATTTGGCCGTTAACAAATGTAAGCGCTGCTGGTGTTCATCAAGGTTAATTGCTTGATATTGTGTAATTGCTGGATGCTCTAAAGAGCCACATAAAGGACATGCTTGCGCTGGTTGTAACTTAGCTCGGTGATCACTAAGTGCCATAATAGTTTGCTGCTGAGCGATAAGAGTTTCTACATCTCTTTTTTGCTGTTTAAGCGTTGAGAACTGCGTCCTTAAATCAGTTAAGTTTCTTTTACACGTATCTAGCTCAGTTATCGATTGCTTATTTTGATTAATTGTTTTTTCTTGTTCTAACAACAATTTACTATAACGTTTAGAAAATTGCAGTGCTTGCGCATAACTTGCTTGTTCTGTTTGTGCACTGTGTACTTTCTCATTTATCACATCGGTTGTTATTTTACCGTTAACAGGCAAAAGATCGACTTGACGTAAAAGTGAACTGTGCTTTGCCATTAACTGCCCATATTGTGTATCTTGGGCTGCTATTTGCGTATTTAATGCCTGTTGTTGCTGTTGGTTTTCATTAAATAGCGCTTGGTTTTGAGTTTGCTCAGTAATATAGCGTTGAGTCAGCTGCTGTGCTGAAGATAGTTGTTGGTTTTTTTCGCTAACTGAAAGCTTAAGTTGATTCAAAGTATTGATTTGATTTTCCCACAAAGGCAATTTACCTTTAACGTGAGTCAGCGCTTGGTTGCTTGTTAGGTAACTTTCAATTTCTGAAATTTCAGCCAATAAACTTTGTATTTTCTTTTGTATTTGCTGTTGCTGATTTTTGGTACTTGTTAATACTTGTGTCTGGTTATTAATCTGTACCGTGAGATCATTTTGTTGCACGGCAAGATGGGTTATTTCACTATCAAGTGGCAAAATATCATTAATTAACTTATTTTCAATAATATCAAACTGAGTTTGTTGCTTTTTTTGCTGGGTTATTTGTTCATCAATAAGTGATTGGCTCGTTATAACTTTTTGTTGTGCTTGCTGACTTTGCTCAGTCAGTGTTGTAACTTGCTCTAAGAGTTTAGTTTGACTCATTTTCAAGCGCTGATGATTTTGTAACGCTGATAAGCTTGCTTGCTCTAATCCTATTTGTTCACTAACTTGCTCGCATGTATCTAGCTGTTGTTGAAGATCATCCCTTTCTGCCTGAGAAAGTAAGTTTACCCCTTGTGCTTGAGCCTGTAATAACTGTAAAGACTTTTCAGCTGCTTTATGATTTTCAAAAACTTGTTTAGAAATATCACCGTATATCTCAGTGCCTGTTAATTGTTCTAATAATTGCGCTCTATCATTTGCAGCTGCATTTAAAAAAGCAGCAAACTCACCTTGTGACAGCATCATTGATTTAGTAAAGCGAGCAAAGTTTAAACCAGTTATTTGCGCTATTTTATCTTTTACTTCTTTTAACTTTTCAGCAATGATAGTTCCCGTAACACCATCACTGTCATCTACGATCGATAATTGCGCAACTGGTGCTAACAAGTTTCCATCAACTTTATTACGAGCTCGTTTTTGGCTCCAAAAAGCTCGGTATACCTTGCCTTTTACTTCAAATTCAACTTCTGCCATACAGTTTGCACTATAACGTGTCATCAATTGGTTTTGACTTGCTGATACTTTTATTCGAGGCGTTTCATGATATAACGCTAAACAAATTGCATCGAGGATACTTGTTTTTCCTGCACCAGTAGCACCAGTGATTGCAAACAAGCCGTTGTTATCAAACGGCGCTTTAGTAAAATCGAGTAACCAAGCATTTTTTAATGCATTAATATTTTCAAATCGCAATCGCAATATTTTCATTCAGTGCTTTCCTTAGCTAAAACCTGCGCAACTGTTTGCTTAAATAAGGTTTGCAATCTACTTTTATGATCATTCACGCTGCTAGAAACTTCAACTTCAGTGCCATTTTCAGGCGTAAAATAGGATTCTTGTTGTAAACGAGACGAGAACACCTCATCAAGACTCAACTCACTTAACATACTATTATCTTGTTGTGCTTGAATTAACTGTTGCCTAACTTGCTTAGCACGTCTGACTAATAAAATTTCTACCGGAAAATCATCAGTCAGTAACGCTATTCTAGATTGTAAGTCACTTAAATGATCGCTATCAGTCAACTCAATATCTAACCAAAGCTTTTGATTTTTCTTGAGCTCCAATGCTGCCAATATCTCTTTAACTACCGTACTAAGCTCTTGCAGGCTCGTTTTAACCATCGCAAGTGGTTGAAAGCAAGGTACTAGAAGTTCGCTAACTAAAGCCAAGGAGTTACCTTTAAAATCAACCAATAACACCTTTTTATTCTGTTTTGCTTCATCAAAACTTAAAGCGATAGGTGAACCACAATAGCGAATATGCTCTGTTTTACCTACCTTTTGAGAGCGATGAATATGCCCTAACGCGATATAATCAGCATCAGGAAAAGCATTGCTTGGTAAGGCTTCTAAAGTGCCGATGTAAATATCTCGCACTGAATCTGATGTAGTGACGCCTAAAGCAGTTAAGTGTCCTGTCGCAATAATAGGAAGCTTTAAATTACTTTCAACGACAAGTTGCTGTGCATATTCAAACAAAGTTTTATAATGTGTGGCAATGGCTTGTTGTAAACTTGATGATTTATCACTGGCTGATTGCCCTTGCTGACTTTTAACAATATCTCGAGGGCGAATAAAAGGCACTGCGCAAATAACAGCTTTTGGCTCTTGTTGATTATTTTTTAATACAAATACTTGCTCAGCTAAATTAGCTTGGTTATCTACATCACATACATTAGCAATAACTCGAGTCGATAATGCAGCTAATAATTCTTTTGATTCTGCTAACATACTGACTGAGTCATGATTTCCAGCTAAAACAATTAACTGACAATTTAAGGATTGCATTTCACTAATAAAATTGAAATACATTTGCCTTGCATAGCTTGGAGGAGTTGCTGTATCAAAAATATCACCAGCGACTATAACGGCATCAACATCGTTGCGCTTAATTTCTGCTAACAACCAAGTTAAAAATTGTTGATGTTCAGCAGCTCGGCTTTTACCATAGAAATATTGACCTAAATGCCAATCTGATGTGTGAATAATACGCATAAAAGCTTCAGGATGTATTGAAGAAATAATATGTTGATAATTCTACCTTATTAGGATGACTAAACCATTAAATATTATCGGCCATCAAGGATATAAAAACAGATGACACCTGCAATTAAACAACTTGAAAAAAATAAAGTTTCATTTCAAATACACCAATATCAACATGACGCTAGTGTTGATTCTTTTGGTCTTGAAGCAGTAGAAAAATTATCTCTTGATGCTAAGCAAGTATTTAAAACGCTAGTGATTAGTACTGACAGTAACCGATTAGTTGTTGCAATAGTACCTGTTATGTTTAAGCTTAATTTGAAAGCCATCGCTAAAATTTTACAAGTAAAAAAAGCCGTAATGGCAAATGTTACTCATGTAGAAAACAGTACAGGCTATGTTTTAGGCGGTGTAAGTCCATTAGGGCAGAAGCGTAAATTAACCACAATAATTGATCAAAGTGCACAAGGTTTTAAGTCTATTTTTGTTAGTGGAGGAAAACGTGGCTTAGAAATTGAATTGTCACCACAAGACTTAGCTCATATGTGTAAAGCAAGTTTTTCGAGTATAGCAACTTAAAGAAATGCTATTACGATTCCACTGAAAACTCTACTAATTGTTGAGGTGTTATCGGCTTACTAAAATAATAACCTTGTATATAGTCGCAAGTTAGCTGATTTAATAATTCAAATTGTTCCTTAGTTTCAACGCCTTCTGCAACGACTTTTAAACCTAAACTATGTGCCATAGCAATAGTCCCTTTAACTAAATCGCAATCAGATTTATTATTAGTAATATTGGTAATAAAGCTTCTATCTATTTTTAAAATATCAAAAGCGTATTGGCGTAAATAACTTAAAGAAGAATATCCCGTACCAAAGTCATCCATTGAGAGCTTAATACCCATTTTATGTAGTTCTATAAGTGCATCATCTATATAGTTTTTCCCTATCATCAATACACCTTCAGTTATTTCTAATTCAAGGTTACTTGCATCTATTTTGGCGTTAGTAAGGGCTTTTTCAATAAAACTTATTAACCTATTATCTCTAAATTGGCGAGGTGACAAGTTAACGGCAATTCTTAAAGTGCTTTGGTGCTTACTCTGCCAAAGATTTAAAAATGATAAGGCTTGTTCTAATACAAACTGCCCAATAGGTACAATTAAGCCCGTATCTTCAGCAATAGGAATAAACTCTGCTGGTGAGACATGGCCTAACTCAGGGTTATACCACCGTAATAGAGCTTCAGCGCCAATAACTTCTTTCGTAAACGCGTTAATCTGAGGCTGATAGTTAACTTCAAATTCTCCTCGAGCTAATGCGCCTCGCATTTGACCTTCAACTTCAAGTCTACGTAGCATTTTACTATTCATTTCTTTGGTGTAAAACGAATAAGTATTGCGACCTAGTGATTTTGCTTTATACATTGCAGTATCAGCATTGCGTAATAATTTAGAAGTGTCTTTACCGTTTTCAGGCGACATTGCAATCCCAATACTTAAGGTTAGAATAAGTTCTCTTCCATCAATTTCAAAAGGTTTTCTAAAAGCTTTAAGTAAGTTTTTTGCAATAGAAGATGCATTATGATCTCCTTCTAAACGACGTATCAGCAGAATAAATTCGTCTCCACCTAACCGCCCTACAGTATCTTCTTTACGAAGTAATTTTTTTAACCGTGCTGCAGACTCTACAAGTAATTTATCACCAACATCGTGCCCTAATGTATCATTCACCTTTTTAAAGTCATCTAAATCAAGAAAAAAAACCGCTGTATTTTCGTTATTGCGTTCAGCTTCATTAAGCATTTGAGATAAACGATCTAATGCCAAAAAGCGATTGGGTAACCCGGTTAAATTATCATAAAAAGCATGTCGTTTAATTAATTCAGACGCATGATGTTGTTCAGTAATATCCCTTACAATTACAATAACTTGTTTGTTATCTGCTAGCGGAGTCATTCGAGCTTCAAAATAGGCTTTATCGCGAGGCATAAGTAAATCATATTCAAAACTAACAACGTTTCCATTAGTGATAGCTTTATCAATATTACTTTTAAACTTATCAGCAACGTCAACCGGTAGGAAATCTGATACCGGCTTATTCATAAAATTCTTTGGTGAAATATATAGCTTGCTGTTTTTTCCGGCATAGTAATCAGTAATGGTACTGTCTTGTTCCATCAAAAAGAATAAGTCAGGAATTACTTCAAAAGTGGCTTCTAGCATGTGTTCTTTCAGTTCCACTTCAGCTTCCACATGTCTTAAATCTGAGAGGTTGACATCAATACAATACATTTGTTTTTTATCATGCTCATTGGTAAAAAGTACGTGAGTTGAAAAAACAGTAACATCTTCTGCATTTTTACGACGTAGTACTAATTCCCCTGATGGTATTTCAACACCATTATTTATCCAATTATTTATGCCTGCTATTACGGGCTCTTTCATTGGTTCAGGGAGGATGAGATCTTCTAATTGTTGTCCTATAGCTTCTTGACTTGAATATCCGTAGAGTATTTCACTGCCTTTGTTCCAATAAATAACACGACGATTTTCATCGTATCCTTGAACAGAAATAGCTTCGGCTATGTCAAATAAATGATGAAGAGGATCATTGACTATATAATATTGGGATAAGGAGTTTTCTTCAGGCAGTTTATTAGTACTCATAATTTAACATAATCCTTCATATTAACTTCAAAGCAGAAAGCTTTTAATAAATATAATTTAGCATACAACTAATAAAAAAGTGAAACTATCACAATTTTGATACATTCTGTGTATTTGCCTAGAGTAAATTTGAGAAAGCTTTTTGTACTATATAAAAAAGAAAATTTTTGTGAAGCAGAAGTAAAACGAGGATTTGTATGATGAAGTAAGTCATACAAAGACAAAGTATGTTAAGAGTGAGTCTATATGATCAACAGACTCACTCTTAATTATGCGTTAACTATTTTATGCGCTAACTGTGTATGACTATTTATTTTCAGCCAATTTATCAGCAAGATATAACCACGTTGGTAAAACTGTATCAGGATTTAGTGAAACACTATCAATACCCTGCTCTACTAGCCATGCAGCAAAATCTTCATGATCTGAAGGACCCTGACCACAAATACCTACATATTTACCACGCTTTTTACACGCACTAATTGCCATTGATAACAATACTTTTATCGCTGGATTTCTCTCATCAAACAAATGAGCAATTAAACCTGAATCTCTATCTAAACCAAGTGTTAATTGAGTTAAATCGTTTGATCCAATTGAGAATCCATCAAAGTAATCAAGAAATTGATCTGCAAGTAATGCATTAGAAGGCAATTCACACATCATAATAATGCGTAAACCGTTTTCACCACGTTTTAAGCCATGCTCAGCTAAAATATCAATAACTTGAGAAGCTTCTTCAAGTGTTCTAACAAACGGAATCATCACTTCAACATTGGTTAACCCCATGTCGTTGCGAACACGTTTAAGTGCTTCACATTCTAAAGCAAAACAATCACGGAAATCAGTTGAGATATAGCGTGCTGCACCTCGATAACCAATCATTGGGTTTTCTTCATCTGGTTCGTAATTTTCACCACCAACCAAATTTGCATATTCATTTGACTTAAAGTCAGACATACGCACGATCACTTTTTCAGGCGCAAAAGCTGCTGCAAGTGTTGAAATACCTTCAGTCAATTTAGCAATATAAAATTCTACAGGGCTTTCATAACCGGCGATGATATCGTTAATCTCATCTTGTAAATCAGCTGATTGATCATCAAAATTCAATAACGCTTTAGGATGAACGCCAATCATTTTATTAATGATAAACTCTAAACGTGCTAAACCAATACCTGAGTGAGGTAATTTAGCAAAAGCAAATGCTCTATCAGGATTACCAACATTCATCATTATTTTTAATGGCAATTCTGGCATTGCATCAATTTCTGAAGTAGTTACGGTGTAATCTAATTTGTCTTGATAAATAAAGCCGGTATCGCCTTCAGCACATGAAACGGTAACTTCATCGCCTTCTTTAATCACTTCAGTTGCATTACCACAACCAACAACCGCAGGAATTCCCATTTCACGAGCGATAATCGCCGCATGACAGGTTCTACCACCACGGTTAGTTACAATAGCAGATGCACGTTTCATGATAGGTTCCCAGTCAGGATCTGTCATATCAGTCACTAAAACATCGCCTGGAAGAATTCTATCCATTTCATCTAAAGAAGCTAAAACTTTAACAGTACCACTACCAATTTTGTGGCCTATTGAACGACCTTCACAAATAACTTTTGCCGAAGCTTGTAATTGGCTATTTATTTGGAATTGTTCCATCGTATTCGCGTTTTCACGGCTTCTAACTGTTTCAGGACGTGCTTGTACAATATAAAGTTTATTGTCTAAACCATCTTTTGCCCACTCGATGTCCATTGGACGACCGTAGTGTTTCTCAATAATTACCGCTTGTTTCGCTAGTTCCTGAACTTCGTCATCAGTTAATGAGAAACGATTAGAATCTTGCTCATCAATATCAACAATTTCAACTTGTTTGTTGTGCTCTTGAGATTGCGTATAAACCATTTTAATAGCTTTACTACCGATGTTTCTACGTACAACCGCTGGTTTACCTTTAGCAAGTGTTGGTTTGTGTACATAAAACTCATCTGGGTTCACAGCACCTTGAACAACCATTTCACCTAAACCAAAGCTAGAGGTAATAAACACTACATCTTCAAAGCCTGATTCAGTATCAATAGAGAACATAACACCCGAAGATGAAATATCGCTACGTACCATTTGCTGAATACCAGCAGATAAAGCAACACCACGATGATCATAGCCTTGGTGTACACGGTAAGAAATAGCACGGTCATTAAATAAAGAAGCAAAAACATGCTTGATAGCAACCATTACCGCATCAAAACCACGCACATTTAAAAACGTTTCTTGTTGACCCGCAAATGAAGCATCAGGCATATCTTCAGCAGTAGCAGAAGAGCGTACCGCAAATGATGCATCATCTGAAAATTCCCCTGCTAATTTTGCATAGGCGCTTTCAATGTCTTTTTGCATTTCATCTAAGAAAGGCGTGTCAATAATCCATTGGCGAATAGTTTCACCACATCTTGCTAGTTCCTTTAAATCACTTACGTCAAGACCATCTAGCAACTGGTAAATTTTTTCATTGATACCGCTTTGCTCTAAAAATTCATTAAAAGCGAAAGAAGTAGTCGCAAAACCCGTAGGCACTTGCACACCCATATTAGATAAATTAGAAATCATTTCACCAAGTGATGCATTTTTACCGCCAACGCGATCCACATCACCCATTCCTAAGTTTTCATACCAAAGTACGTTTTCTTGCACAACAATTCTCCATTGAGAGTCAGTAAAAGAATAAATCTATTTAAAAGGCTAAATATACTTATTTATTTGTAGCACTATATTTATAACTTAAGACATTCTACACTGCCAACATAATAAACTTAAAGTGAAAATAGAACATAAGTTAGAAGTTTTCATTCTCACTTTTATAATAACTTATATAAGGGCCATATCCATGCGCACTGCTTTTTACATTTCTGACGGAACAGCCATCACATCAGAAGTATTTGGACATGCTTTACTTTCATTATTTCCAACTGAATTTGAACATCAAACCATCCCCTTTGTTGAGTCTGTTGAAAAGGCGTTGGAAGTAAAAGAAAAAATCAATAAGATCTGTGCTCGTAGTAAAGAGCCCGCTTTAGTTTTTCATACCTTTGTTAACAATGATATTCGTGAGGTTATCGACAGTTGCGATGGCGTTATCTACAATTTCCTCGAACATTTTGTTGCGCCTCTTGAAGAAAAGCTTGGCATGAAAGCAAAACCCAAAGCGCATCGCACCCACAGTATTCATGAAAATAGCTATGACTATCGTATTGAGGCAGTGAATTACGCGCTGACAAATGATGATGGTTCTAAAGTCACAAACTATGATGATGCTGATGTGATTTTGGTTGGTGTTTCACGATCTGGTAAAACGCCTAGCTCACTCTATTTAGCCCTACAATACGGCATAAAAGCTGCGAACTACCCTTTTACCGATGAAGACATGGATGATTTACAATTGCCGAGTTTTTTAAAGCCTTATAAAAAGAAGGTTTTTGGCTTAACGATAGATGCTCAGCGATTAATTGATATACGTGATAATAGAATGTCTAATAGTAAATATGCATCTCCAAGACAGTGTCGTATGGAAGTACGTGAGGTTGAAAAACTCTATAAGAAAGAGAAGATTCCTTTCCTTAATACGACTAAGTTTTCAGTGGAAGAAATTACCGCCAAAATATTAAGTGAAACAGGCCTGCAAAGATATAAATACTAACGGATAATAATTTATATCAAACAATCATACATATTATGAGTTAAATGGTTCACTTTAGTGGTTAATTTAGCTATGTTAGCGCGCATAATTTAGTTTATTCGCGCTTTAATATTATAGATTAAGCGCAACATAAATAATCTCGTCTTAACAAAGCATAAAATTTCATGACTATTAAAACTGATGAACTACGTACAACATTAATTGAAAATCTAGTATCTCCAGCTGAGTTAGCCCAGCAAATACCTTTAACCACCGAAACTGCTGACTTTATAATGCAAAGTCGTCGTGAAGTAGAAGCAATTATTAATGGTGAAGACAAGCGCCTATTAGTTATTATTGGTCCGTGCTCAATTCACGATACGACTGCCGCTATTGATTACGCAAAGCGACTAAAAGTTTTACGCGACAAATACAGTAATGAGCTGCTTATAGTTATGCGTGTTTATTTTGAAAAGCCCCGCACAACGGTTGGTTGGAAAGGCTTAATTAGTGATCCCGATCTCGACAAGTCATTTCATGTTGCTAAAGGACTTAACTTGGCCAGACAACTGTTAGTTGATATCAATGAAATGGGTATACCTGCCGGAACTGAATTTTTAGATATGGTTACCGGGCAATACATTTCAGATTTAATTAGCTGGGGAGCTATTGGCGCACGTACTACTGAAAGCCAAGTACACAGAGAACTCGCTTCTGCGCTTTCGTGTCCTGTTGGTTTTAAAAATGGTACCGACGGCAATGTAAAAATAGCCCTTGATGCAATTAAGGCTGCAAGCGTTCCACATGTATTATATTCACCAGATAAAAGCGGACAAATGTGTATCTATCGTACGCATGGTAATCCTTTTTCTCATGTGATTTTACGCGGCGGTAAAGTGCCTAATTATCACAAAGATGATATTTCAGATACTTGTGAAAAATTAGAAAAAGCTGAGCTTAAACAAAAAATCATGATCGACTGTAGTCATGGCAACAGTTATAAAGATCATAATAAACAAATTGATGTAGCACTTTCTCTTGCTGAGCAGATTAGTCAAGGGGAAGAAAGCGTGTTTGGCGTAATGATAGAAAGCTTTATCGAAGCGGGTAATCAAGCAGTAAAAGAAGATACACCGCTTGTTTATGGTAAAAGTATTACTGATGCGTGTGTAGATTTAGCGGTAAGTGAAGATATTTTATCATTATTAGCAACTGCCATATCACAAAGAATATCTTAATAAAGTTAGTCAATAGATTCGGCTGGGAATGTAGCCGAATCTCTCCTTAACCCCTTGTAATATTTCCTTCATTTTTTTGACACAAGTTTGTCATTTCTTACTTTTATACTTTATTGGTTTTCAAATTAATCAAACTTATTTTAAGTAGGAACCAATATGTCATTGCACAAAACAATTATTGCTATCTCTTTAGCTTCAGCCTTATCTGCCTGCCAATTTGATGGTGATAGTGGAGAAAAAGGTGACATTGGCAACACTGGCCCGCAGGGAGTTCAAGGATCGGCAGGCAAAGATTCAACCCGTAATGTAAGCGTAGAAGTTGTTGGACGTTTTAGTGCTGGAGGAAGTGATATTGCAGGGAAAAGTGCTGCAGAAATAGTGCAATTTCACCAAGGGTCAAACTCTGCTTTTGCAGTTAATAGTGCAAAAAATCAAATAGAAGTGATTAGCTTAAGTAATATTCCAACAACCGAAGTAGGTAGCCCCATTACCGACACGAGTTTATCTTCAACCGCCTTCACTTTTGAAAATGAAGTTTCCGTAGTAATTAATACAAATGAAGTCGAAACAATTAGTTTAGGCGCAGCAAATTCTATTGCCATTTTTGACAATATTTTAGCAATAGCTGTTGAAGCATCAACTAAAACACAAAATGGAGCTGTTTTATTCTATCAATTAGACAGCCAAGGTATTGGCACTTTTATCAAAGCGGTTAAAGTTGGCGCTTTACCTGACATGGTAACCTTTAGTCCCGATGGAAAAAAAGTTCTCATTGCTAATGAAGGAGAGCCTAATAGCGATTACAGCATAGATCCTCAAGGCTCTATTTCAGTAATTGAATTGACCAATACAATCCCTGCTGACATGAGTTCAACAATTAACTTAACTACCGATATTACTTTTAGCAGTGATTTATTATCAGATGAAGATTTTGATACAGATACCAAACGTATCAATTTATTAAAAGCTGATGGCTTAAAATTAGCCGGACCAACTAACACAACACTAGCACAGAGCTTAGAACCAGAATATATAACCGTAAGTGCAGACAGTAAAACAGCTTTTGTCGCTTTACAGGAAAATAATGCAATGGGCATTATTAATTTAGAAAATAATACTATTGAAATTAAACCACTAGGTTTTAAAAATTGGGGGGAATTTCAACTCGATATCACCAACAAAGATGAAGTAGCATCATTCCAGCAAGTCAATGGCTTATACGGTATGTATCAACCTGACAGCATTAGCTCTTATCAATGGCAAGGTGCGACCTTTGTCGTTACAGCAAATGAAGGTGATTCTCGAGACTATGATGGCTACTCTGAAGAAGTGAGAGTGAAAGATATTATTAACCCTGATAAAGAAAACAAATTATTATCAACAGAATTGCAGAAGTTTTACGATGAAAGTGGTGGTAAAAACGGCTTGGGTCGACTTAAAGTGACCACCGCTTTAGGTGATGCAGATAATGATGGAATTTATGAGGCTTTGTATGCCTATGGAGCTCGATCTTTTTCAATATGGGATCAAAACATAAACTTAGTTTATGATTCAGGAGATGATTTTGGTAAAATTTCAGCTTCCATTTTAGGAAATAACTTCAATAGTAATCACTCAGAAAATAAAGGCGATAATCGCTCTGACGATAAAGGCGGCGAACCTGAAGCGATAGCAATTGGTAAAATAGATGACAGAACTTATGGCTTTATAGCCAGTGAACGTTCGGGTAATTTATTTGTATACGACATTAGTAATCCGTTTAATGTTCGTTTTTCTACCTTTTATAATAACCGTGATTTCAGTATTGATTATGAATTAGATGATGATTTAGATAATCCATGTGATGAAACTGAAGGAATGGATTGTAGTCTAATAGAAAGTGCTGGAGATCTAGGGCCAGAGAGTATTAAATTTGTTAGCAGCGAACAAAGCCCAAATGGCATGCCCTTACTCATTATAGGTAATGAGGTCAGTGGTTCAGTAACTGTTTATCAAGTAGTTGTTGAATAAGTAGCTTAACGCTCAAAAATAAAAAGGATAAAAGTTTAAAACTTTTATCCTTTTTATTAGTATTTAGATCTTGTGTATTTATTGGGTTTGCTATTTTAATTGTGCCAATAAGCCATCGCTAGCATCTTCTACTAAATCTAAAACATAACGAAAGCCATTAACCCCACCATAATATGGATCAGGTACTTCAATCTCGTCATAATTGTTAGCAAACGCTAAAAACAATGAAATTTTATGTTGTAAGTGTTCTGGAGCGACCTTTTGTAACTCTTGTACATTATGATTGTCCATTGCTAGAATTAGGTCAAACTCTTCAAAGTCTTTTACTTTTACTTTACGTGCTTTTAGCCCCTTAAAAGAATAGCCTCTTTCTCCACCCACTTTTTGAGCACGATGATCAGGTTTTTCTTTTGCATGCGCACCAACAGTACCTGCAGAATCAATTTTAAATGATAATCCTAAATCTTTGGATTTTTGAGTAAAAACAGCTTCAGCACTAGGTGATCTACAAATATTGCCCATGCAAACAAACAGAACACTATTTACTTCTTTATAATTCATAAACTTAACCACTATTCTTCATGTAATCAACATATGACTTTAAGAGTTAAGCACTAATTAAAATCAAAACAACTGTTTTTATTTAGGGGATTTCAGCCTGTTATTCTGATCTGTTTTAATAACAAGGTAAAGAATAATTTAAAAAGAATAGGGTCTGTTGATCTTTCGCAGTTAAATTTTGTTCGAGATAAAAGCGTTTTAATCGCGGCGAGTAGTGTGTAGTCTAGTCACCTAACCTCAAATATAAATAATTGTTAAACTGTATTATTTAGCACTAAAGCCTATTTTATCCTTTTTATGGTGATTTCAATACTGCCACTATTGTTACCGTACTTTGACTCTAAATCATTAGCAAAGGCAGTAAACTCACCAGTCTTATCAACGGTATAGGTTCCATGCAAACCAATCCTTTTAGCATAATCATCATTAGCACCAATGCTGCCACATAACTCAAACCAGTTAGCTTTGCTCACGCGTCTAAATGGCTCAGCAGCAGCAATAAATGCTTCTTTTATACCAAGTGATTCGCTTTTTCGTGTCCAACCACTTGCATCGCAATCTATTGATGCGTCATACCATTCACCTTCTGGTTCAGCCGTAATTTCATATTCTGAATCTTTCTCCATCATAATGCCTGTATGGTTATACAAAGCATCCGCTTCAATTGTTTTAACGGCTATATCCCCTACTGCAAGTACTTGCCAGTTATTTAAGGGACGATGAATATGCTCATTTAAACCATCGCTATCAATACACTCATTAGAAAAGTCATGCCAAACACTGTGTTTTACATTTGTAAGGGATTTAGGTCGGTAATTAGAGTCTCTATGTAATCTTACAGGCACACTCCAATGTAAAATCGGTCTAGAGGTTAAATCAATCTTATCCTCTTTTATAACGCAAAATACTCTGTCATCTAAAGTTAACCAGTCGATTACTGGCCAGCGATCTTGTTGATGGTTTTTAGCTAAAGGATCAGGGTTACGTTGTAAATCATCAACTCCAATCATGCCTTTTAGTTTATCAGGGCAAGCAAGTTCCAATGCCTTACTGTCAGGGATTCTCAATTTTAAAGTGGGTAGTTTTACCAATAACTCTTGTTTTTTACTCATAAAATGCAACCACTTCATTGCATATCCTAATGCAATATCTGATAAGCCGTCTCGGTAATAGCCTCCACCTACATCTGAATGAGCGCCAGCAAACCACACTTCAGTGATACGTTTAGGATCTTTATTCATCAATGTTGGTTGAAAGGCACTTCGTTTATCATCCAAGCTCAACATGTGAGCTGCCTGAATAACAATAGTAGATAAAGTGCTTCCATTTTCAAAAACGACATCATAATCAGGACGACTTGACTTGTTCAAATTGGGAAGACCAATACTAGCAACAGTATCAAATACACATAGAAATACAAAAGGATCTGGATGATTTGCTGCGGTCATTTCATCAACCAATGCAACAAAGCGTCTAGCTAATGCAGCACCACGTGAAAAACCAGTGATAATGACAATATCACCCAGCTCATATACCGCTTTAAAATCACTTTTAGCTTTATTCATAATAGAGGCGACATCACTGCCTTCTAATGCTACCCCTTGATTAACTATTCTTGTTAACCAGCCTCCGTATGTGCCAACGCCTTTATAATAGAAACAATGTTGAATATTTTTAAGAGTTGAACGTCCGTATTTATTGCCTTTTTGATACAGATTTCCACCCATCATAAAATGCAACTTCAGCACATTACTAATATTGTCATCTTCTTTTTTGGCTTTATACTTTACCTCTTGCAAAGCATCTTCTGGCTCGTTACCCGTACCATCAAAATTAAAAATATGTAAATTACTTGGCATGATTTACTTCCTTTTTGTTACACCATTAGCTAAAAATTTGCCTTTGTTATTCAGTAAACATAGCAAAGGTTACAAAGACAAGTTTTAGATTGTTTATAATATAATTAAATAAATACTACCCTAACCATAGTTGATTATTTTTTAGTTGCAAAGCACATTCAGCTTGCTTTTTAGGTAGATATTAAAAATGATTATGTGTAATAAATAAGATTACAAAAAAGAAGATTAAATAATTATTTTTATGACGTTTAAAACCATACATAGAATGATGTAATCAGAGTCTTTTTACTCGATTAAATGGCTTAGAAAGTTATGTACTTTAGCTTTTGGAATCTTTGATAGTTTACTGATTAGGTTAAAAGGAACGTCTTCAATTTTTGCACGTTGTTTAATATCTGCGACCATTTTTAACCATA
Organism: uncultured Colwellia sp.; assembly: GCA_913061365.1. Lineage (GTDB taxonomy): Bacteria > Pseudomonadota > Gammaproteobacteria > Enterobacterales > Alteromonadaceae > Colwellia. The sequence continues at coordinate 820 of CAJXUT010000059.1, read as the reverse complement.
GCTCTGCTGTCATTTGCGCATCATAAAGCGCTCTATGATAACTACCATTTGAAGCTATTCCTTTATAATCGATTAATGTCGCTAATTTATGATTTGGTGCCGATTGATATAATCGACGAGATAGCAATAAAGAACATGCAAACTGCCCATGATACTCTAACGAGGTGTATTGTAGTTCATTATCTAAAAAGCGTTTATCAAATGAAGCATTATGAGCTACCAAGTTATAATCTTGAATAAAACCAGTAAAGCTTGTCATCACTTCTGCACAAGGTTGCGCTTCACTAAGCATTTTGTTGGTAATGCCAGTATAGCTTTCAATAAAAGGACTAACCATTCTACCTGGATTCATCAGTGCTTGAAATTGATCGACTACAATTCCATCTTCAAGTTTAACCGCACCAATTTCTATTGCTCTATCACCTAAGTCAGGTGATAGCCCTGTAGTTTCAAAATCTAAAATAACCACTGAATTAGCATTCATCATAAATTATATTGATTCCAATGAGAGTTCTAACATTGTACGAATTTGCTTTACAATTTTAGCTTCAATTTCTGGCTCAAATTGCTGAATTCTAGGGGTATGAATATGGCCTGTTGGAATAGTAGAATTTAATTGATCTCTTAAGCGGATACTTCGATATGAGATTTCATTAGATAAGTAACCACCACCCGAGCCACTAACCGCAACGTGACCATTAAGTTGAGATAATGATTGTGGTTCAATTGTTTCAGATTTCAATAATCGATTTATACTCGTTACCTTATGATTATCATTAACTTTATAAGCTGTCTCTTATACACATCTGACGCTGCCGAC
>CAJXUT010000058.1 GCA_913061365.1 uncultured Colwellia sp. | reverse complement strand
TCGCTTCGCTCTCTATTTTAGCCAACTATTATTTGCCGCTTAATATGGGCGTTATTTGGCACCACGAAATCAAGATGAATTTTATTTGTAAAAGCGGTGTTTTAATATTGGTTTGGTGTGTGGTTCATAAGTTTTCGCCAGTAGTTTTATGTGATCAATTCAACGTAAGGTTTTTGGCTCAAAGTTCAAGGTTTGGTTAGTCGTGGCGCTGGGCATTTTTTGCTTCTACAGTCGGGCGGCCTTAAAAAGTAAAGTTCTTGTTTTCGTTGGCGCTTTTCCGCTACCATCAAATAACAAGGGCATTCAACCGGACAAAAAAAGCTTGTCTCGTTTTTTGCAAAGAACCGCAAAAAACAATCCAACTTATTTTGCCGTTTAATTTAGCGTTATATGGCAAAACGGAGTTTAGCTAAATGTTCGGCATGTTTAATAAAAATTCAATCCCTAAAATTGCTAGAGTATTGCCTCCTGCGTTAATTGATGCATTCGAAAAGCAAAACTTTTACTCTACTCAAGAAGTTAAGAGTGTTTTTGATAGTGAACTCAAAACTGAGCACAATCTTGAGTATGCTTTTGCGATGTTTTGTTCGCAACCCGATTTCGAAGAATTGAATTTAGAATCAACTTATAGCGACCTGCGCACTGGTGTATCAAAAAAGTGTTTTGGTAGTTGGCCTCGCTTCAATTTCGAATCACTTTTAGATTATTCTCGTCGCTCAACAATGGGTGGTGACGGTGGAGGTTTTGGAGGCGACGGCGGTTGTGGAGATGGAGGTTGCGGCGGAGGTGGTGGCGAATAGCCATATAACAAGCCACTCAAGCAGGACAAAAAACAGTTGGTTTTGCTCCTGCGTCGCTAATTTTAACCAACTATTTTGATACAGAGAGAGAAAAGAATATAAGAAAACAGAGAAAATTGTGAAATTTGGTGAAATTGTGCGGAATTGAATGATTTAGTATTTGAAAATGATTTTAATATAGTGAAAATTGAATTGAACGTTAAAATGAATTTGTTTCAACGCTTAATTTGATATTAATAGCTTCTAATAACTTATCTCTTTGTTGTTTTACCTCTATGTATTTTGCGCTTAATCTTGATAACTCAGCATCAACACATAAAGGACATTCAGGGGAAGATATTTTTTGTTCTAACCAATCTCTTGGGTATTCATATTTAAGCTCATGCAAAGAGCATTCAAACGTTAAGTTCTTCATGCTATTACTCTTAAAAATCCAGCTTGTTTTGACGTTTATCTACTTCTTTTTGGTGGGCCTTCTTTAATATGCGGTAAATGGCTGGTACCGTCATATTGAATTCTTTTGATAGTTCAACTTGGTTGTGTCCATTCCAGCGCTTATAAATCTCATGGTGTTTAAATATGGCATCAAGCTCTTTTCCTTTAGGGAAATAAACGTGTTCACCGCCATAATCTTTTCTTAAGTGATCAACTGTGCTGTGAGATACTTTCTCTGCGGTATCTTTATCAATACCGCATTCAATAAGCTGTGTTTCAAGATGAAGCATAGTAGTCATTAGAAAGCCTGCAGAACGTTCAGGTAAGCTCATTACTTTTTCACCTTGTATTGGTTTTGAATTTTTTCAAACATTGCATTATTTACTTCTTTGCTTTCTTCATAGAAGGTTTTGACTTGGGCTTTTGAGTCAGTGGTCTTAGTAGTATTAGCTGTTGGATGATAAAACTTCTCTTCCATTGTTTTTAATACTTGGCTTAAATAACTATGATTTTTGAACGGTTGATAAACACCGACTTGACGCTTAGCTTGAATAGTTAAAACGGTTCGTTCCAGGGCTGCATTTAAGGCTTGCTCATTATTGGATAGCTCAAGTACTTCATTAATTAACTTAACAGCGCGAGCATTATTGAGATCTGATTTTTCAGGACGCCAAAGCGCTATATAGCCTATTAAATTAGTAGCTAGTTTGGGCTTTAATTTAGCTACTACGGTTAATAATGACTTAGCGCTACTGTCTTGCACTAACGTATCTAAATGCAAATGGCCATGACAACTTGGGCAACGGGCTAACTTCATGCTTTAACGTTCCTCGCTTTGCTAAGCTCTCTTTGGTTCCAGGTCTTCAACTGCTCAATTGCTTGGCGAAACATAGCTGGTGTAAACCATTCAAGCTTAGTGACAGGTACACCGTTATTTTTAGACTTACAGTTAGCTGTTGCCCATGCTTCTAGTGCTGAGTATGTACGGTTTTCAATAAAGCCTGCGTCTGCCATTTCTTGCCAAAGAGAAAATAGTTTTGCATGAGCACCTTTTAATTTCGGTTTATTATTACTGGTTACTTTAAAGCCTGAACTTTTCATGTGTTCAAGCACTTTGAATAAATCAGGAATAGTCATATCAGAGCAGCTGCTTTTACCTGTCAAGTCTTTAAGATTAGAGCGATATAAATCATCATCGAGCTGCAGCTGGCTCTTTGCTATGTGGATTAACTTGATGTACCAAGATTTAGGGCGGTATTGAGCAGCCATTAATTACTAACCTTATTATTTGTATATGATTCATCAATTGCGATTTCTTGATCTTCACCAACAAACACACCAAAGCCATCTAAAACGGCAGTTCTTTCATTTTGATCAAGGTCAGTTGTTTCGAAAGTAGACATATCCAAACCACCAAGAAATTTACGCATTGCTTTTATTTGCTCTGTTGAAAACTCTAATGAACGCATGTTGATTGCTCCTTTACTTTTAATCGTTTGTTTCTTTGCCATTCGGCGTAACAGGCTTTACACCAATCTTGTAAACCATCGCTTCTTGAAGGGTTGGTATGATAAAACTCATTATCTGCAGGCCAGTACTCTTTGCATTTAGCGCAATTTTTTTCTCTACCCACGGCAGAAAAAATAATCTTTCCTGATCTTATTCTCATAGCTGTTAGATTTGGTGGCCAAACTGGACTAAATAATATGTGCATTTGAACCTCTTATAATTAATATTCTGGCACCCAAAAGCCCCAATTAAGGGGCTTGAGGGTTCCTACTTTGTCACCCTTGGCGTAGTTACCAATTGGAGGAATGTTTAATACCTGGCTAGACGTTTATTCACTGAGATACGCAACAACATTGCATAATGGACAATAGCTAATAAGTCAGCATGCCGAACGCCCACGGATTTAAATTTATAAGCTCTTACTTACTAAAGGTATTTGCACCCAAGCCCCTTGAATGTTGCGTTCTTGAAAAGTAATGTACGTTTTAGAGTCACTACAAATAATGGCTTCATCTAACGCTTTCATTGCATTAGTCCACTTGTCAGATTTATTAGAATCACGGTATTTACGTAGAGCTAAAATGCGATTTTTGTTGTACTGGCCTTGTTTATCAGCCTCAAAAGCATCACGCATTAATTGAGCAATAAAGCTACTGGTATCAGCTAATTCATCTTCAATAACTTCAGTGATTAATTGCTTAGCAATATCAATCTCTGAGCCAAATGATATTTGGTCAGCAATGCCTACTTGAATTCGCTTTTTTTGATCGTAACTCGTTAAAGTAACATTGCCTTTAGCACCGCCAATGCTTACATCATATTCACCAGCAATTAATGCAATCAGATCATTTACTTCACTGAAAACTTTACGCTTGAAATCTTCATGCGCTTTGCTTTGTGCTTTAGCTTGTTCAGTAAGCTCCAAAACCAAATCATGTTTTAATAAATCTTGCGGTTTAATCTCGCTAATAGGCGTTTGAAACCCTCGGCTATTGATTAAAAATTTTCGTTGTTCTACATGTTCTGTATTCATGGGGGTATTCCTCAGTTAAAAATTTATTATTTGATCATGCCAATTAATTCATCGGTAATTACCGGTTCACAGGCGCTTGCGGCTTCATTCATGGCTTTGACTAAAAGCGTATTAACCATTAGTGGGTAAGTCATGTCTTTGCTGCCATTGCTTTTAGTGATGCCGTATTGCACAACACCTTGTAAGCGTTGTTTAATGGCTTCAATAGCTTCAGGAGTGATAATGTTTTTAAAATCAACATTACAGCGTGATAGCTTATGAGCAATGTAGTCAGTCACTGATGAGCCAAGCGGCTGCATGGTCATAATGTTGCAACGATAAGAAAACTCACGGATATCAAAGTTAGATAAACTCAGCTTGGCTTCAAGCTCTGGTTGGCCAACTAAAATAACGCTAACCAAGCGATTAAAACCGTCGCTTAATTCACAAATACGCTTCAGATGCTTAATAGCGGCATTACTTAAATCATGTGCTTCTTCAATAACCAAAACATGTTTATTACCTGCTTTAGCACTTTGTTTTAAAGTACGCTCAACTTTACGAGCTCGGTTTTCTAAACCATTTGGCATGCTATTTATTTGCAGTTCTTCAGCTAATGCATCAAAAATCATGGCAGCGGTTAAACGCTTTTTATCAATAACCATAGCCTCAATAATTAATAGCTCAGGGTGATGATTATTTGCATAGTCATAAAAGCTTTTACGTAACTCAGTTTTACCTGCGCCACATTCACCCGTAACAGCTAAAATACTGCCATTTAAACTGGCTTGTACCATGCTTTCACGTACTCTACGTTGTGACTGGCTCATAAATAAATCATCAATGCCGTGTACTTCATTTTCAAAAGGGTGACGGGTTAACTTAAAGTGATTCATTGTTTTTTGGTAAAGCATTTCGCGCTCCGGTTGCTCAAAAATTAAAGTGGGTTTACTGGGTGTTTTTGTTGTTTTACTTGCTTTCCCTTTTTTAGTTTCAGTCTCGTTCCACATGGTTGAAAGTTCATGCGTGCTAACGTGCTCGTTCATAAATTTTTCAACAGCGGCTTTAATTTGCTCAGCCTCAATTAATATTGGCCATTTGCCATGGCGTAATAGTTGGCTTAATGCAGAGGCTGAAAGCGTAATCCCTGTTTTTTTCATTGCTCTAAGCAAATCAGCTTGGCTTAACTCATATTTAGCTAATAACGGCAGTACTTGATATGCAGATGTTGCATTAACAGTTCTTGGTGCTGTTTTAAGCATTTCACTTATTTCCTCTTGGTTGTCTTCACCCAGCAAACGGGTAAAGGATTCACGAATAGACTCAGGGTTAAATTTTTTAGGCCATAGCCCGTAACGAATTAGATCAAGTAGTGCGGTTCTTGAAATATGAGAACCGTGTGCTCTCATGTCAGCCACTACATCAAGCTGATTAACACCGTGTGCTTTAAGCGTTTTTACCATTAAACTTTTCTGTATATGTGCCATGACTATTTCCTTATTAGTTATTTACAAGTTTCAATACGGTAGGTTTAGGGTTAGAAATTTCAGCAACAATAGCTTCAATATCTTCAGTGAAAACTTGCTCATACCGAGACATAATCTCAATATCTGCTTGCTCTAAATCACGGCCGAGTGCATTCATTACTGCGCGTTTTAAGGCAAGTGGTGACATTGGTTTAGCAGGGGTTGGTACAAATTCAGTAGGTAAATCAAACTGTGACCCTTTAGGCGTAATAGCTGCAGGTAAATCAAGTTCATTAAGATGGCTAACCGCATTTATTTTACCGTTAAACGGCAGTGCTTTTTTCTTCTTGGCTTTGTCGATCTCTTTATCGTTCATGCCAGGATAAGCAGCATGATCTAATTCTTTTTGCTTCGTATCAATAATAGTATCTTGCTTGGTATCAAACCCTTCACCAAATACAGGAGATTCAGTTCTGTAGCCCCATCTATCTAAAGACAATGGACTAACTTCATGAATAGCATCTTCGCCATATTGGTTTTCAATAGTAACCAAAACCTTACATTCGTCATTAATAACTAACGGGCTTACTAATACTTTTAAACCTGCAAATATGCCGTCTACGTTAGCTAAGCTATAAGTAAGTTTTTGCTTAACCACAGGGTGACGAAAGCTAATTTCTAAATCACCTCTAACGGTGCGGTTTTCAGGCTCATGAGCAAAAATATAACGACAGTAATCTTCACAAGGTATGGCACGTAAATGATGCACAAACTCTGTGTTCATAATTTTAAGCCAAGCTTCAGTTCTTGCCATGCCATGACGGCCATGCTTAGCGTTATAACGAGGAAGTCTGTTAGCGTTATAGGCATTTTGCCAATTAACTGAAGCAACATTTAATTCATCGACACTGTTTACCGACTCTAAAAACAAACGACCTTCAAACAGTTTTTCAATAATGTCATTAGCCTTTTCAACAGCACCTGTAGCACGAGCTAAATGGGTGGTATGCGCAATGTGGTCAACCTTTAAACAACTCAGCGCATGTTTAATGGCTTTACTGGTCATAGCGCTACCTTTATCCCAATAAACATAACGCGGTAAACCATGAAATGGTGAGCCACTTAACTTGTTCCAACACCATAATAAAAAGTTATAAAGTGCTTGTTGGTTTTCACCTGCGCATTCAAAGTATTTAACGGCAACCAGGCCACTGCAATGGTCAACTAATACATAACGCCAAACACGCAAGTTTTTAATTTTTTCAAGCATTTCAGGCTTGTTTTTATATTGCTCTTGCATGGTGGTGTACTTTTGAACCTTCATACCTTTTTTATTACCAGGTGGGTAATAAAGCACACATAAAGAAGCATCAGCCAAATGTACATGGTTAGGATGTTCAGTTCTAAAATGGCCATGGGTAGTGTCTTGCTTGGCTTGTTTAGCCGTCATATTGTTGTCTCGCAATAAACGGTTTACATTACTTGCACTGGTAAATTCATGGCCATTTTCTGACAAAATACTAATAAGATTAGGTGTTTCTAATAGCGTTTTACCATTAGCCCTAGCGCTTGACTTGCCAGCAGCTGCAAGCATGGTGAGTGACTCCATATCTTGGCTAGTAGTGCCTGCATCAATACGGGTTTTACGACCGCTGCCACCTACCAATTCTTTTTTAATGCGATAAAACTTATCTTTACCCCAACCCAATTGAGATAACGCACGGTTTAAAATTGCGCCTTTCTCATTGTGTTTAGCCTCAGCTAATTGTTGAGCGTATGAAATAACCATTTCGCGTGCTACATCAGAAATCATGGTGTTGCCTTTATAGAATTAAAAATTAACCAACTAAACTCTGTTCTTCAGGCGTACCTTCAAATTGCAAATCGAAGAAGGTATCTTCTGCAGAAATGTCAGGGCTATATTTGCTGCCCAGTACACCAAACACTTCATTGGAAAATTCATTAATACGGGAATGTGCGGCATGCGCTTCGGTTAATAAGCTACGAGCAATAAGGGCAAGCGCCTTTTCATCAAGTGCTTCATCATTGCTAAGGTTTGAGTAAACATCACTTAGTTGATTAATCCCTTGCTCAATAGCCATTTTTGCTTTCATCATAGCGGCAGCGCTATCCATAGTTTGATGTTTCCAAGGCTCTTGGCTAAAACGACGTTTAGCTTCAAGTTCTTTAGCTTGGTTAAGCTTTTGTTGTGTCTCTGCTGATATTTCGCGTGCGGCTGCAACATCTTCATTAGCTTCATCAACTTGTTTTTGTAATTCAGCTTTTTCGGTAACTTGTTTAAATGTGAAGTCTTCAATCAGTTCTTTAACCGCTTCTTTATCACCTAAATCAACTGATTCGTTGTTGATTATTAGCTCTTGGGTTTCACTAGGTAGTTGGCGTAATTTGCGTAGCTCTCGGTTGCCTAAACCAATTCGTTGTGAGGCTTCAAAGAACTCTTCACCAAAAGTATTTAAGTTTAATAAGCGATCGTCTATCGTGCGTTTAGGAGTATGCAAAATTTCAGTACAAAATCCTTCCCAATTGGCAACGGTTGCCAAATCACCATTTTCTGATTCATAGGTCAAACCTACGTAATCCTTGGTTTCTTTAGCTTTTGCTAGTAGCTTCAAAGTGGCAACGGTTGCCAATTTGTTGATAAATTCAAACGCTTCTATTTGACCTATTTCTCTTAACACATCTTGCTTAGAGGCAAGTATCTGTTTAGCTTCAACTGTTGTAGCTTCTTGTTGTGAAGTTATTTCTTGATTCATGGTTGTTCCTATATCGCTAATAAGCCGTAGTTATGGGCTTCTTGCTGTATTTGTTGTTGGTGTTGTCTAAAGTTCATTGAAACTGTATTGGCAAGCTGTACCAATGGCGCGGCTAAACGAAATCGCTTATCATCTGACGGTAATGCTTCTGCAAAGCCGTTATGCTGAAGATTTGCTAATACACGGGTAATATTACTGGCTGATGTTTCAGCAATCTTTGCTATTTCACCAGGGCTAATACCGTTTACTTCATTGCCTGCCATAATGGTGATCACTTTCAATGTGCGTTGAACTTGTTCTGACAAATAGCTTTTATTAATTTCACTCATTGGGCTAATACCTCTACTAAATGATGCGCATAGCAAATCATAATTAAAAACGCTAATACGACTACAAGCTCAATAATGGTTAGACGTATACGCTTCCAACGTGGGTAAGTTTCAAACATTAAATCGTCGACTCGGGTTTTAGTTGGCTTATTCATTGTTACCCCCTAAATCAAATGTTTCTTGTGGGCACTCAGTAGCAGCAACATTTTTTTGCTGAAACGCTAAATCTTGCATTAACACCTTAATGTGGTCGATAGCGTCTTGAGCAGTACATGTACCTTCATTTGCTTCAATGATTTTTGCTGCCACTTGCGCCATATATAACTGCAACTGATTTAAATCTTTATGTTCAGCTTTACGGCCTGTTGGTGCAGGAACTAATAAGTAACCTTGGCTATGCGCTAAATACTGTGTGACAAAGTTAATGCCACAGACTTCCTCAAAGGCGATAACGGCTTTAACAGGCATTGTGCCGTTAGCTATCCACTTATATAAAAGGTCTTCATTAATACCCATACGGTCACCAATTCGCTGTACGCTTTGGTGCTTTTTCACCTTGCCATGCTCTTTAGTTAAACTAAGCGCCTTAACTATTGAGTGCGGCACAATGCATTTCCAATTTGTTCTAGGCATTAGAAATTAATCCTTGATCTCGTTTCCAAAAATACAGTTCGTTTTGCTCTAGACGGCCTACCAATTGTAGATCTAAGCTATTAACCATTGATTGAACAAGCAGCAGGCCACCATCATGAAAAATTATACGAACACGAGTAAGATATTTAGTATCAACAACACTGAGCTGGGCATAATTAGAAGTTTGTTTGAATTGCTGGCTAAGTTGCCTAGCCATATTCGCTACGACACTATTGCTTGGTCCATTGAACGAGAAGATCCTGCTATGTTGCAGCTGGTGGCCTTGTGCCGTTGGTTTGGTTTGCGTGGATATATTCATCATTACTTTTTAACCCCCGATAAATTTAGACAGTCTTTATTCACACCAAGTGAATGCTATGAGGCTAAACGTTGTTTAAGGGCTTCAACACGCTCTTGGCGTGAGGTAGGAAAGTTTTGAACGTCTTGGTAGCTAGTAGGAAAGACATCATTTACTGTCAGTTCAAGCGTGGCCGCAACCGCTTTGGCAACGCGATAACTATTGTTAGTGCCTTTGCAAACTTGGTGAACATTTACGGGTGTACAGCCTAACGCATCGGCAATCATTGACATTGAATAACCTTTTTTACGTAATTCAGTTTTAATTGTTTCGTAATCCATAGTAGACTCTCTTAGTTATACCTAGTTGCAGCTAGGTGTTATTAATGGTTTTGTTTAAGTGGTGTTAGTATAGGTTCAATATGTTGAACCTGTCAACATATTGGGTGCAATATATTGAACTTTTTAAAGAGTGATCGTGAATACTTAGGCTTTCAGCAAAAAGAAATCTTTGAGAAAATAGCTGTTAATAAAGGCACTTTTATTCGTTGGGAATCAGGAAAATCAATACCTTCAGATAAATTGGCGTTGTTAGCTGACATTGGTTTTGACGTGCAATATATCGTCACTGGCATACGTTCAAATAATTTAGAAAAAATAGCTAATCAACCAACAACACCCCATTTTGATTTTGAAGGTAAGCTGTCAACCATCGTTAAGGTACTTGAAGAAGTGCTCAGTGATTTAGATTTGAGCCTAAATTCTAAAGCAAAAGGTGAAGTAGTAGAAACTTTACTTATGCAAGCTATGCTAAAGCATGCCATTCCAACCAAAGAAGATATTTATCCGATATTAAAATTAGTGGCTTAGACATAAAGATTAAGGAGTATCACCATGTCTGATAATTTTGAACAAAAATTAAAAGAAAAGTTAAGTACTAGCTTAAAGCAAGCTAAGTCAAAAGCTATATCATCATCTTGCCAAACCATTAAAGGCAACGGCAATACCCAAGTAGGCAATAACCAAAAAATCAATCAAAGTATTGATGGTAATGATAATGTACAAGTAGCTGGTGAAGTAGTAGATGACTAAGCAAGCTATTGACGGAAATGATAATCAGCAAGCCAGTGGCCATATTTATAATCACTATTCAAATTCACCTGCACAAGCTTGTATCACACCCTATCAAGCACGCCAATTACGTTGGTTGGTAGATACTATTGAAATGATACTTAATAGTTATAGTAAGCCTACCTCAGCTGCTGAAATATGGGCTGATTTACACGACTACTGTCATACACCAGCCCCCTTACCAAATGAAAGCCGTAGCCAGTATAAATTAATGCCGGAAACAAGCTTTTACCGTGCAAAGAGCTATTTGCTAGAAAAGCTTTGGATAGCTCGAATGACGGGAAAATCTAAACGTAGAGCGAAGCTATATTCAAGTGATGTTAATCCAGGCTCTGATGATAATTATGAAGCCGATGTTAATCCTGATGTTGTTCAAAAATATTTTAGTAAATGCGATGAAGTTGACGCTTTGAAGCAAGAAGTCGAAGCACTCAAAATTAAGCATGCTAAAGAAAAACAAGCACAAGAGTTAACGTTTGTGAATAAAATTAATAAATTGAAGTCACAATATGAAGTTATGGAAACAACGAATTATCCCAAGCAAGCTCCATATACCTCTTGTGATATTAGTGAAATAAACATATGGGATTGTGTTAGTGGTGGTAATTACAGTGCTACTGTAACTCACGATGGCGATAATGATAGCCAATCAGTGGGCAAAATCGAACTGGTTATTGGACAACTTAATGGAATCGATATTACACACACGCGTTTTAAAGATGGTGGTCATACTTTACATTTTGACATGCTAGGTAGTGCAGAACGACGCTCTTTATGCCAACTGCTTGACGTTGTTGCAAATGAACTTAAAAAAAGTAAGAAAGATTTAGGTGGTTATTATTACTATGGTGATGAGGGTTGGGATTCTGAAGAGTTCAACGCATTAATTCGTGAGTATGAACAATCTGTTACTAATAGTGAGAATGGTGATTAGCTCAAAGAAAACATTTTAAGGCTATCTTAACTAGCATATAAAAACAGATTAACAATATAGGGAAATAAAATGAAATACCTTTCAATGGTACTTTTAACGGCTGTACTAACAGGCTGTGCCTCAACCACACCAAAAGTGGAATGGGTTGCCAGCACTGAGTTTGATCGTTTTACCGACCAAACAACTTGCTCAGTGACAACTGGCAGTTTATATACTCAGTCATCGGTGTTTACCTATACCAACCATTTATATCCTTTCATAGAAGAAGTAGAAGATCAGTTACGCGTAGGGCTTAAAAGTGGCGGCAAGTACAAAGTACCTGTTGGCGATATTCAGTTTCGTATTGATAAAAATAAAGCCTGGGGTATATCTATGAGTGAGACACCAGTTAGCATAAAGCCTAATACGCAAGTTAACGCACAAGCAGATTTAATGGCAGAATACGCCAAAAATTTACCACCAGAACAACAAGCACTTATTGCTAACTCATACAAGGCGGCAATGAATTCAACAGGGAAAATGCTATCACCTTATACAGCTGCCACTGGTGATAAGGCCAAAGCTATACTAAAAGAAATGTTGAAAGGTAATATTATCATCTACCGCACTCTAGGCTTTGGCCAAATGACTAATTATGGCGGTGGTACTACAGGTGAGTTTGTACTTGATGGTTCATTACAAACAGCATTGAATAAATGTCAGATTAAAATTTAGAAATAACAGAAAGGAGAATCGCCATCCTTGGCCTCCTTGCTAGATGTATAAGTTAAAGATAGGCATTAAATTGCAATAAAACAAGAAAAAACCTGTTTAGGATAAGAAAATAAGGAAATAATAATGGCTATTAAACATGTAATTATTCATGTGGTTAAGCGTGATAAAGATGGTGAAAAGTTAGAAAAGCAACTAAGGAATACTGAAAATAGTACAGAAGGGTTAACTGAAAAACTGACCGGTGAATTGATAGAGCTTTTTTCTAATACCTCCCTAAATATTGGTGAGTTTGGTGTTGATGGTGATAATGAACTTATTCCTCCTTTTGAAAAAACATTAAATACATATTATACGCAAAAAACAAATTGCAGTGACTTTGTTCAAATGACAAAAGATTTTGCGAACCGATATGAACATGTATTAGTTAAAAATAGTTTATCTTCAGTCAAAGGCGGTTATCTTGTTTGTTACCAATATGAATATCGAAATGAAGATTGGTTAGCTATTGCTATATTGCAACGAAGTGAAGGGATTGATATAGATACAGTTAAATTAGATGTGATAAGTACCCAAATTTTAGAATTAGAAAAACTACATTTAGGGACTGCCGTTAATTTGTCAAAATGGAAACAAGATTTAAGTCACCGTTATATTAAGTTTAAAACTGGCCGTGCTGCTGTTATAAGGGATTATTTTGAAGAGTTTATAGGTTGCCAACGGGATAAGCTTGCAGCAGCAAAAGAAACTAAAAACTTGAGGACAGCAATAATTGAATATGCTGTAGAAGAGTTAGGGTTAACAACAGATCAAGCCCAGCAAAAAGTTGCCACAGCACTCAATTTTATCAAAGAACAAATTAAAGCTAAAAAAAACATTCTATTATCTGAAGTGTCTAAAGCTGTATTTCCTACCGCCTCTGATGACTTTTTAACTGTGGCTCAATTAGACCATGATATCAGTGAAGAGCTAGCGATAGATCCAACCGAACTGAGACATTATGAAAAAATATCAGGTAAAGGGAATGGAGTATCCATAACATTTGATCGAGATAAATTGGATAAAACTGTAACTTATAAAGATGGTATACTTTCTTTTTCCGAAATTCCTGATTTACTTAAAACTGAAATTTTGGAAGAATATAAAATCAGAGCCAAAGCAGATACTAATAAATAAAAATGAACCTTCAAACCTTAAGTTTATATGCTGAGATAGTTAAACAACTTTCTGAAAAGAAAGTTGATCCTGTATCTTCAAAGCTTACTGGTTATATTACTTTAAGTTTTGAGCTTGTTGATTTGTTAAGGAGTTTACATACGAATGGCTTATGCTCTGGCTCTATATCTTTTTATGATAATGATATCAAAGTCATTGATGCTGCCTTTGATGAAATAAAAGACGCCCATTTTGCGTATAAAGCAAAAGTTGAGCTGATTACTAACAAGGCACATAGTAAATTTTTTATTTGTAATAATTGGGATACGTTACTGAGTTATGAAGAGTACGTGAAAAACCCAGTGGAAGCGGTATATTTTATTGAAGAATATAAATTAGTTACCGTCGAAGATGATAATAACAGGTTTAATAATTATCAAAATATTGCAAAGGTTTATCAATTACTTGAATCTGTTGCAATTTCAAGTTCAGGAACTGCAGACCTTGTAGTATATGAACGCGCATTACAACTATCATATCAATTAAAAAAGTCTGATTTAGATCATAGTTTTGATACTGAGGTATTAGAACGCTTTCTAGATAAAGACTTACACCATGAAGCTAAGGTGTCACTAGTCTGTAAAGCGTTAGTTACCTTTTTAAGTAGTACAAGGAAAAGTCTGAGATTTGGATATCTCATTAGTCATTTCAACGCATTTTCAATGGACCTATCTTTAAGTTATCAAAACTATGTTGATAATTACACTTTTGATAAGGTTAGGAAAGAGTATCAAGAAAAACATACATTATATGTTGAACGGGTGAATGATGTTTTCGATGGCGCAGTAGCCAAATTACTAACTATGCCTGCAGGTGTTTGGTTTGCAATTACTCAAATACAAAGTTATGAAGTTGGAGATTTAGCGTTTATAAAAAACATTGCTGTATTAATTTCAGTTTTTATTTTAGCTTCTTTTTTAATTTTAAATTTACTCGGACAATTTGGTGTTTTAAATGTTCTTTCTAAAGAATATGAGGGATTATTTGATCGATTAAAAAGCGATTACCCGCAAGAAACCTCTGAAATTATCTCTGTTTTAGCTGATATTGATGAAAAAGCAACTTGGGTATATATCAAGTTATTTACTTCGTTATTCTCAGCATTAGTTCTTGTTGGTTTATCTTTTATACTCATGTATAACGCTGCTCTTTAGTTTTACTAACTCAGGTTAATATTACCTAATCCCCCATGCTGCCACACTGGCAGCATGAAAAAACTAAACAAATACATTTTAGCCATCAGCACCGAAATTCCTTTTGGTGCACGTCAGGCTATAGCTCGCATCCTTCAAGAAGAACAAGGCTACGTTAACCGCAAAAGTGACCGCGGTGGTGAAACTAACTTTGGTATCACTAAACGCTGGTATCCTCACTTAGACATTAAAAATCTATCATCATCAGCTGCAGCTGACATTTATTACAGTGATTACTGGCGCTTTAATAAGTGTCACTTACTACCTGAAATGTTGGCATTAACCTTTTTTGATTGCTGTGTTAACCAAGGTGGCGATTTTGCCCGTAAAGCCTTACAGCGCCAACTAAAAGTAAAGGCTGATGGCATTATAGGCGAAAAAAGCATTGCCGCAGCTCATGCTCAATGCGACATGATTTTTGTAACTTCTTTTACACGCCAACGATGCAAACAATATTGCAACCTTGCCCAAGCCGATAGTACTCAAGTTATTAATATTGAGGGCTGGATTGATCGCGCCTTAGATATTTTAGAAGAAAGCCAAATAGCTGTTTTCTATGGGCCACAAGAGTAATGGGCAGTAAACAGCGCTATGCACAAGGTCGCCAGGCTCGTTTACGTGCTGAAGTATTTTGCGACCTGCAAGGTGTGCCGGTTAACTATTCATGCATTTATTTACGTGTTGAGCAAGCTAATCAATTTAAACGTGGCTGGAATAGCGTAACCGCTATAGATATTGACGTGGCTGTTAAACAAGTTCGTGCAGGTAAAGCAAAGCTAGAGCCGAAAACTAATCTTGCTGCCATCGTGGCAGCTTCTTAGGAGTTATTATGTCAAAAATTGCTGAAGTATTAGATAGCATTGGACTCATTGTAATTGTTCTTTTGATTGCACGAGTCATTAATTGGTTACTGAGTGGTTTTATAGCTAGTTGGTCATCAATAGCGCAAATAGGCCTGAGTATAACCATTGCTATTATTTTAGTTTTTCTTGGGCTGGTACTCGCTTATAACTCTCAAGATAACGAAGGAAATTAACATGTCAGTATTAGCCGTTTTAGGCATAGCAAAAACACTCGGCATAACAGAATGGATGAGTGAAAAACTTAGCGGTAGCGACAGCAGTGCTGCCAAAGTGGCCAGCAAAGTACTTGATTTTGCCAGCCAAGTAACGGGTGAAACGGATCCAAAAGCCATGGAAAAAACCCTAATTGCTCAGCCAACCCTTGCTGCTGAATTAAAACGAACTTTAGTGGCTAACGAGCATGAAATAAATATGGCTCCGTATAAAGACCGTAAAGACGCACGGGCTATGCACAATCAACATCCAGAGCAAGCCGACAACATTGCCGATCGCATCATGAAGTACAACTTGCCCTATATTCTATTTTTATTAGTCGCTAATTGTTTGGCTATGTTTTTCCTAAGAGAGTACAGCGCCATTTTAGCCATTGTTTCAAACCTTATAGGCATGACACTTAAATCGTTATTTGACGAACGTAATTGTGTTACTGGCTTTTACTTTGGCTCTAGCATGGGCAGTAAAAATAAAGATGTGAATAACCCGTTAAAAGGAAGTGATTAACTTGACTGACCAATTTGAGCAAGCAAGTAAATTAGAAGAACTTGCCCGCAGAGAAGCAATTAAAAACCAACAGCGTAATAAAGAAAACCCTTTAATCATTGATGGTAAACGTCACTGTTTAGATTGTGAAGATGAAATCCTTCCTCTTCGTGTGAAATCTGTTAATGCCGTGCGCTGTATTGGATGCCAAGTACATCATGAAGCATTAGAACGACACCAAAGGAGTTAATCAATGGAATGGTTAGATAATAATTCTCGCATTATTCAAGTAGTACTAACTGTTATTTATTTTATTGTGGTTTGGGCGCTAGCCGTAACGTTTGTTAAACGAAAAGACCATGCCGAATCGAATGAAAAGCATAAAAACGATCGTGATGAACTAGCTGGCCGCGTTGCAAAAATTGAAGACACGTACAGTAAAAAAGAAGAACACACCATCTTATCAACAAAAGTGACAACAATTGAAACTCAGCTTAAACAGTTACCAGAGCCTAAAACAATTCATTGCCTTGAAAAAGAAGTTGGTGAATTACAAGGCTCTATAGCAGGGCTTAAAGAACAACTAACAATCTTTACTAACCAAGTCAGTATGCTAGTAGAAAATGAACTCAGAGGGGGCAAATAATGCCATTACAAGATATTCAAAACGAACACGCTCGCTTATCAATTTTACGTGCGCTTGATGCCCTTAATTACTCAAGCAACGACAGCATTATTAAAGATTCTTGCCATGAGTTTGGTAATAGCATGAGTAGCGACCAGGTACGTACTCAGTTAGGTTGGTTGGCAGAGCAAGGTTTAGTAAACGTTTCTCGCAAAGGTAATTACATGATTGCCATGCTTACTAGCCGTGGCCAAGACGTAGTTCAAGGCATTAGCTTTGTTGATGGCGTTAAACGCCCAAGGGCTTAATTATGGCTAAAACAAAACCTTATAGAGTTGGTGAAAAAGAAATTATTCATAAACTGGCACTCGCTTTGTTAGCTGCTGATATAGAAAAAGGTGTAATTAAACCTCAATTCGAGAAAGAAACAGGAAAGCCGTATAAAGACAAAGGAGGATATTTAGATATCTACCTAAAAAGCGATCCTAAAGCCAAGCGAGCATGGAAGGCACTTCAACGAGAAGTCAGAAAGGTTCATGCTGATTACTTAGCTTATTCAAAAAAGGAAAAAGTTAATGGCAGACCGTAAAACACGTGGCAAGCGTTCAAAGGTTGACTTACTACCTACTGCGATAAAAGCAGAGTTAGATCTTCTATTGCGTGATAACAAAATGACGCAAATTGAAATCCTTAGCATTGTTAACGCCCTTATCGATGACTGTCTCTTATACACATCTCCGAGCCCA
>CAJXUT010000057.1 GCA_913061365.1 uncultured Colwellia sp. | reverse complement strand
CGAGATTCCTCTACGTCTCGTGGGCTCGGAGATGTGTATAAGAGACAGATATAATTACGCCCAAAAACTAGCTCAGTTTCACCACTCGCATCTAAAACTTCTTGTGGCACTTCTTCTTTAGCGATAGCTCTAATAGCATGCACAGCTGCAACTTTCATTTCATCATTAATAGTGCGGGCGCGAACATCTAAAGCACCACGGAAAATAAATGGAAAACAAAGTACATTATTTACCTGATTAGGATAATCAGAACGCCCTGTTGCAATAATTGCATCACTTCGAGCTGCAAGCGCTAATTCAGGCTTTATTTCAGGATCAGGGTTTGAACAGGCAAAGATTATTGGATTTGGCGCCATTAACTTAACTTGCTCTTGAGTTAATAAATTTGGACCTGATACACCAACAAATACATCAGCACCTTCTATAGCATCATCTAATGTACGTTTATCCGTATTGTTAGCAAAAAGCTTTTTATATTCATTCAAGTCATTTCGACGAGTATGTACAATGCCTTTTGTATCAAGCATATAAATTTTTTCACGTTGAGCACCACACGTGATTAATAATTCCATACAAGCAATTGCCGCAGCACCAGCACCCAAACAAACTATGTTTGCCTGCTTAATATCTTTACCTTGAATATCTAAAGCATTGATCATGCCAGCTGCAGTTACAATAGCAGTACCATGCTGATCATCATGAAAAACAGGAATCTTACAACGTCCAATTAACGCTTTTTCAATAGCAAAACATTCAGGTGCTTTAATGTCTTCAAGATTTATGCCGCCAAAACTATCAGCAATATTAGCAACAGTATTAACAAACTCTTCTACTGTTTTATGCTTTACTTCAATATCAAATGAATCAATATTAGCAAAGCGTTTAAATAATAAAGATTTACCTTCCATTACAGGCTTTGATGCCATTGGACCTAAATTACCTAAACCTAAAATAGCAGTACCATTGGTAATAACAGCAACAGTATTACCCTTTGCCGTATATTTATAAACATCATCAGGGTTTGTAGCAATTTCTCTTACTGGCTCAGCAACACCGGGGCTATAAGCTAGTGATAAATCTTCACTAGTTTCAGCAGCAGTAGTTAATTCAACACTGATTTTACCTGGTGTAGGTAATGCATGATAATCAAGTGCGCGTTGACGAAAGTCTGTCATGATGGTTCCCAAATGCATGTATATCCGCTGTTTATCCAAGTGTATTTTCAAAAATGGTTTGGATAAATAACAAATATTTATATTATTTAATAATGAACATTAGATGAATATTCATTCGTTGATTTTATTACAATAATTAGTGTTTACAGTCTATTATATTAATTTTTACTAATACAGAGTTATTTAACTATATAAAATCACTGTAAGGTCTAATAAACATACACGACATCTATTGCTAAATCATATTATTTTGTTTAATAGTCATTATTCCATACCATAGCATGAGTATAATGTTCAATTTATCAACTCGAATAATTGATACTAGTTACTTTATTGAAGTCACAATGAATCAGCCATTAACAGGCAAAAAAAAGCCAACCTTAAGGCTGGCTTTTATAAAACGCTGATTGATTAGTATTTAAACAAAAGGGTTTTCTTTAATAATTGTTTCATTACGATCTGGACCTGTTGAAATAATATCAACCGGAACACCTGTAATTTCTTCAATGCGTTTAATGTACGCTAAAGCATTTGCTGGTAAAGCTTCTACTGATACAGCACCTACAGTATTTTCACTCCAACCTGGCATTTCTTCATATACTGGTGTTATTTTTTCATAACCTTCAGCTGCCGTTGGTGGTACCGTGATAATATCGCCTGATTCAGTTTTATAACCAGTACAGATTTTTAATGTTTCTAAACCGTCAAGTACGTCTAGTTTAGTTAAACAAAAGCCTGTAATACTGTTTACTTGAATTGCACGGTGCATAGCTACCGCATCAAACCAACCACAACGACGTTCGCGACCAGTAGTGGCGCCAAACTCATGACCCACAGTACCTAAATGATTACCAATTTCATCATCTAATTCTGTTGGGAATGGACCTGAACCAACACGTGTAGTGTAAGCTTTCGTAATACCTAGAATATAATCAAGGTGTTTAGGACCAACACCACAGCCAGTAGCAACACCACCAGCAGTAGTATTTGAAGACGTTACATAAGGATAAGTACCATGATCAATATCAAGTAGTGTTCCTTGTGCGCCTTCAAACATAATTGAATCGCCATTTTTACGTGCTTGATCCAATATTTCTGAAATATCAGCCGTCATGTTTTTAATGATATCAGCTACCGCTAATGCATCAGCTAATACTTCTTCAAAATTTACTGGTTCAACTTTATAGTAGTTAACCAGAGAGAAGTTATGATATTCGATAATTTCTTTTAATTTTGCTGCAAAAGATTCTGCACAGAAAAGATCACCAACACGTAAACCGCGACGAGCAACTTTATCTTCATATGCTGGCCCAATACCACGACCTGTAGTGCCGATAGCTTTTGAACCACGAGCAACTTCACGTGCTGCATCTAAAGCATTGTGATAAGGAAGAATTAACGGACATGCATCACTAATAAGTAAACGCTCACGTACCGGAATACCTTTCGCTTCAAGCATTTTAATTTCTGTCATTAAAGCTTTAGGACATAAGACAACACCATTACCAATTAAACATTTTACGTTTTCACGTAAAACACCTGATGGTATTAAATGTAATACGGTTTTTTCACCGTCAATAACTAGTGTATGGCCTGCATTGTGTCCGCCTTGATAGCGAACGACATACTTTGCTTTATCGGTTAGTAAGTCTACGATCTTACCTTTACCTTCATCACCCCATTGGGTACCTAGAACAACTACGTTTTTGCCCATTTTGACTATTTCATAAGAAAATTAGGCGAGAATTCTAACAAGAATAGATATGTAGTCCAAGAAAAAATGTATCATTTTTGTCATAATTTTAAATTAATGAATTAATTCAAATGATTACAAATGTTTTTTCTAAATAAATTTTATTACTGTGATATCCAAATAACGATTACACCCAACAGTAAAACAAATAAACCTATGTTTCTAATATCTGTAATCGGTTGTTCAGCGAGTTTTCGTATATAAGCTTGCCACTTATTGGGAAACAACGCAGGAGCTATCCCTTCAATAATAAGCACCAAGCCAAAAGCGAGTAATAATGTATCCATATTAGGTCACCTATTCAGACTATGAGTTACAAAAAAGCCAGCAATTTAGCTGGCTTTTTTACAAAGTTAAATTTTTCTACTATTTTTTGACGCTACTACCTTCTTTTAAATAGTTAAAGAAGTCGCTATCTGGTTTAACAACCAGTATATCGCTTTTACTATTAAAACTTTTTTCGTAAGCTTGTAGGCTACGATAGAAGTTATAAAACTCAGCATCTCGGCTATAAACATCTGAATAAATTTTAGCTGCTTGTGCGTCTCCTTCACCACGAGTGGTAGAAGCAGATTTTTGTGCTTCAGCTAACATTACAGTCACTTTTGCATCGATTGTTGCTCGAATGATTTCAGCTTGTTCTTGCCCTTGAGATCTATGCTCTTTTGCTACAGCTGTTCGCTCTGCACGCATACGTTCATAAATAGAAACACTGACTTCAGTAGGCAAGTTAATCGCCTTAATACGTACATCAACAACTTCAATACCTAAGTCTTCACGACTACTTGCAGCACTTTCCAGTGCTTGCTTCATAATATCGTCTCGATCACCAGAGACTATTTCTTTAATAGTTCTGTTACCGAACTCAGTACGTAAGCCATTATTCACTTTTTGTTTCAGTAAAGCTCTAGCATTTTCAACAGAACCTGAGGTACGTAGGTAATACGTTGAAAAATCAACAATTCGCCATTTAACAAACGAATCTACCATTAAATCTTTTTTCTCTGATGTTACAAAACGATCTGGCGCTTCATCTAACGTTTGAATACGCGCATCAAGCTTACGAACAGAAGCTATAAAAGGTAGTTTAAAGTGTAGTCCTGGTTCAAAAACCAACATTTCATCAGTTGTAGAATCACGTTTTATCTTTGAAAATTGAAAAACGATACCACGTTGTCCTTCATAAATAATGAAAACTGATGACACAACTAACACAAAAAGCAACGCAAAAATTGCAATGGAAAAATTCTTCATTGTCTAGTTTCTCCCACTGTTAAATCTATCACTTCGCCCAGAAATCGATGGTGAAGTATTAACATTTGATGTTTGCGGTGCTGGTTGTATTGTCTGAGATGCAGCACGATTTGTTGTAGACTGTTGCATTATTTTATCTAATGGCAGATACATCATATTATTGCCACCTTCTACATCTACCATTACTTTACTGGTATTACTGTACACTTTTTCCATCGTCGCCAGATACAAACGTTGACGCGTTACTTCCGGTGCAGCTTGATATTCAGGTAGAATTTTTGCAAAACGAGCAACTTCACCTTCAGCTTCTAGAACGATACGCTCTTTATAAGCTAACGCTTCTTGTTCCATACGTTTTACACGACCACGAGCTCTTGGCTCAATACCACGCGCATAAGCTTCGGCTTCACGTAAAAAACGTACTTCATCTTCTTGTGCTGAAATAGCATCATCAAAAGCATCTTTTACTTCATTTGGCGGACGAGCATCTTTAAAGTTAACATCAACAATGATTAAACCTAAATTGTATGGTTCAATAATTTTTTCTAACTCTTTCCACACGGATTGACGAATTTGTTCACGTCCACTGGTAAGAATATCATCCATAGTTGAATGGCCCACTACGTAACGTAGTGCACTATCTAATGATTGACTCAAACTATCATCAGCATTTGTTACACTGAAAACATA
Source organism: uncultured Colwellia sp. (assembly GCA_913061365.1). GTDB lineage: Bacteria > Pseudomonadota > Gammaproteobacteria > Enterobacterales > Alteromonadaceae > Colwellia. The sequence goes on along the minus strand of CAJXUT010000057.1, from coordinate 12,574 downwards.
GTTACGAGCATTCATTACACGATATTGAATTTGCATATCAACACGAACAACGTTTTCGTCTTGCGTTAACATGAAACCTGAAGCAGGTAAATCACGTGTACTCTGCATATCCACTGGAATAATGCGATCAATAAATGTCCATTTCCAGTTAATACCCGGGTCTACCGTGCCAGAATATTGCCCAAAACGAAGTACAATGCCTTTTTCAGCTTCTTTAATGGTATAGAAACCACTAAAAGCATAAACAACGATGGCAATAACAAGTATTAGGCTTATACCTATACTAGAAAAGCTTTTGCCTGAGGGAGATGAACCGCCTGTAGACTTGCCTTTTCCACCAAAGATACCAGTGACTTTTTTACCTAAATCATTAAGTAATTCGTCTAAATCTGGTGGTCCTTGGTTTTTACCACCTTTGTTTTTCCAGGGGTCTTTATCATTATTCCCCGGTTCATTCCAAGCCATAGTGTTCTCCGCTAGGTTATTAAATTAATATTGTTATTCATTCTACAAACTTTTTCGACAAACGCTTAAAAAATGGTATTGGCTACCATTGATATAAGGTATGAGGAAGATACAGCTGAAGCATATTATTTATAATCAGTTTATGATAAAAAAAAATGTTTTATAAGACTCTATATAGGTATTAACACATTATTTTACAATAAACTGCTCTATTTGGTTGGTATTTTGCTTAACCAACCTGTCCCATTCTCTTTTTGGCAACTTAAGCATTAAATGACAAAAACCTTGTTCATCATAATGCTCTTCTTTTATACAATTTAATTTATATAAAATACCACGTAACTTACCTGCACTAGGCGGAATAACTAACTGTTGCTCTACAACATGATTACCCAATCGCTCTGCTAATGCGGTAAAAAACAAATCAACACCAATATTGGCTTGTGCTGACAGCCAAACCCTTATAGGTCGTCCTTGATCATCACGATCAATTCTTGGTTCAACATCATCTAAATTATCTATTTTATTACAAATAATTAATTGTGGAACTTCATCTGCTTCAATTTCAGATAACACGTATTCAACTTGTTCAATATTTTCACTACGTCTGTCATCTGAAATATCAACGACATGTAGTAATAATTCAGCTTCACGTGTTTCTGTTAATGTTGCTTTAAATGCAGCGACTAAATCATGTGGTAGATGACGAATAAAACCAACGGTATCTGCTAAAATAACACCACCTACCCCTTCAAGCTCAATGCGTCTTAAGGTAGGGTCAAGTGTGGCGAACAACTGATCAGCAGCATAAACTTCCGATTGTGTCAGTACGTTGAATAAGGTCGATTTTCCAGCATTGGTATAACCCACTAATGATAATGTGGGTAATTCTGCTCGAGTTCTTGAACGTCTACCTTGCTGTCGTTGTTTCTCTACTTTTTCTAATCGCTTACGAATATTAACTATCCGTTCATGCAATAAACGTCTATCAGTTTCTAATTGTGTTTCACCAGGGCCACGTAAACCAATACCACCCTTTTGTCGCTCTAAGTGAGTCCAACCTCGAATTAAGCGGCTACTAATGTGTCGTAACTGTGCCAATTCAACTTGTAATTTACCCTCATGAGTACGAGCTCGTTGAGCGAAAATATCTAGAATTAGCGTTGTGCGATCAATGACTCGACATTGACATAGCTCTTCAATATTTTTTTCTTGGGATGGAGATAAGCTATGATTAAATAGCACTACATCCGCTTCATATAGGCGAACTGCATCAGCAATTTCTTCTGCTTTGCCTGAGCCAACAAAAAATTTAGGGTGAGGATTACTTCGCTTACCAGTGACAACGGTTAACTCATTCACGCCAGCAGAAGAGACTAACATTTTGAATTCAGTTAAATCTTCTCGGGTGCTTTCATCAGGAAAATCCAGATGAACAAGCACCGCTTGTTCACCTGCTTGATAACGATCAAACAACTGCGTTAAACCTATATATGTTCATGGAACTTATGTTTTTGAAAAGTTAACTACTCGTCTGAATCTGTATGATTCGCCATAGGCGCGGTATTAACAGCGCGAGCAGGAACTACAGTAGAAATAGCATGTTTATAAACCATTTGACTCACTGTATTTTTCAATAAAATAACAAATTGATCGAATGATTCTACTTGTCCTTGTAGCTTGATACCGTTGACTAAATATATTGCAACTGGAATACGATCACGACGTAAAGCATTCAAAAATGGGTCTTGTAAAGACTGACCTTTTGCCATTATATGGCTCCTTTTTTTTATTATTAAGTAATTAATCAAAACATTTTGACTAATAATAAGTGATTTTTTACTAATCCTCAGTATATAACCAATTAATTATACACCAATCTATTATTTTATTTGATGATAGTCTCTATATTTATAGTCAGCATTGCTGATATTTGCCAACCAAGGCTAAAACTTGCGCTAAGTTCGTTTTGTCATCAGTGGTTAGCCAGTGTAAGTTTTGCCAACTACGAAGCCAAGTTAATTGTCGCTTAGCTAGTTGTCTCGTGGCACAAACACCGCGAAATACCATTTCTTTATGGTCAAATTCACCATTTAGATATTGCCACATTTGACGATAACCGACACAACGAATTGACGGCAGATCTTCATGTAAATCACCACGCGCTTTAAGTTTTACAACTTCGTCCTCAAAGCCTTGCTCTATCATCTGTTGATAGCGAATTTCTATTCGTTCATGCAACGTACTACGTTCTTGCGGTGTTATGGCAAGCTGTAAAACATCACCATCAAGTTTATCACCCTTGATTTCGGTTAATTGTGTTATTGTTTTATCCGTTATGCGAAATACTTCTAATGCTCGTGTAATACGTTGAGGATCATTAGGATGTATACGTTCTGCTGACACACTATCCACGGCTTGTAATTGCTCATGTAAAGCTTGCCAACCATTTTGTTCAGCCTCTGCTTCTATTTTTTGACGAATATCACTGTTAGCAGCAGGTAAAGGCGAAATTCCTTCAATTAAACTTTTAAAATACATCATGGTACCGCCAACCAATAGTGGTATACGGTTATTAGCTCTAATTTTCTCAATTTCAGCTAACGCATCATGACAAAAGTCTGCGGCAGAGTAGCTCTGCGTTGCATCACGAAGATTAATTAAACTATGTGGATAATTAGCTAATTCTTCATGTGTAGGTTTAGCTGTGCCGATATCCATATCACGATAAATCAATGCGGAATCAACACTAACAATGTCGCAAGGTAGCGCATCACATAAAGCCATCGCAAGCGAAGTTTTCCCCGATGCCGTAGGCCCCATTAAACAAATAACAGGAGGTTGCTTTATTGTTGAACTCTTATCAGACACGGTTAACTCTTATTTAATTGTAACTTGGCATTTAATTGCTTAACCTCAGATGTGAGGTCAAGAGGAATAGAATTCAAGAGCATTGTTTCGATTAATTCATCAGATAACTCTTTTTTAGCACTTAACCACAATGAATGTGCTTGTTCATTACTGTATTCTGTTGCAACCATGACTTTAGCGATGGCATTAATAATATGATTATCAACGTCGCCATCTTCTGAGCTATTTTCATTTTTAATTTGTGAAGATAGTATATCGATGATTTGCATAAAACTTGTATTTACATCTCTGTCTCTCAGCAAAGCAGGAAACTGTCGTATTTGTAGCTGCTGTTTTTGATTCCCTTTATTTTGAACAAAACATGTTATACCTGCTAATTCAAGCTGTGCTTGATAACTTTCGACAACACTCATCTGTGATTCAGACAGCGTTAGCAAAACAGGTAATAATAAGGGCTGACTTACTAAGCAAGGACTTGAATCAGCGCTTTGCTGTTGCCAACTTTTAATCACTTTAGCTTGATTAACTTGATATGCTAATTCAAAAAGAGATAACAGATGTAGGCCATCATCATGCTTAAACACTCCATAAGCACCATCTTTAATCATAAGAAAAAAGCATTCTTCAATATTATTTTGAGAAACTAAATCACTCGATTTTTCCTCAATAGGGTTATCTTCATGCTGAGTTGCAATATCAGGGGTCATTAACTCTTGGTAGTTATTAACTGCGGCACGTGTTATTGATTCACGCTGTCCATAATGACCTTGTACTGAACTAGGCTTATAGGCTGACTCTTTTACTTCTTGCAGAGGCTGAATGTAATCAGGGCGTACATATTGTGTATTTTCAATTTTTTGAGCTTGCACAGGCTCAGCTGAGTAAGCTGGCTGCGAAACTTCACCATGCCCATCAACAACTAATGAGTCATTTGTTAACGCTTTATGGCAAACAGAAAAAATAAAGTCATGTACATAGCGGCTTTGATGAAAGCGCACTTCATGCTTAGCTGGATGCACATTGACATCAACTTCTCGGTAATCTAACTCTAAAAAAAGCACAAATGCAGGATAAGTATCAGCAGGTAACAAGTCAGCATAGGCTTGACGAATCGCGTGATTAATTAATTTATCACGCATCATGCGTCCATTAACATAGCTGTAACAGAGGTCATTTTGATTGCGCGTATAGCTAGGTTTAGCCAACCAACCCATAAGGCGCATATTATCATGTTGGCAATCAATTTCTGTGGCATGGTCGATAAAGTTTTGTCCACACACCTTAGCAACACGCTTAGCATTCTGGCTTATATCGCTTGCTGCTCGATATTGACGAATAATTTTACCATTGTGAGTTAATGTAAAAGTTACATCAAAACGTGCTAACGCAATACGGCGAATTACTTCATCAATATGGTTGAATTCTGTTTTTTCAGTACGTAGGAATTTACGTCGAGCTGGTGTATTAAAAAATAAATCTAATACTTCAATCGTGGTGCCATCAGGGTGTGCTGCAGGTGTAATTGTCACCGCCATATCACGGCCTTCTGCATTTGCTTGCCAAGCAGTTTGTTGGGCTTTAGGTTTAGAAGTTAATGTTAAGCGAGCCACCGAACTAATACTTGCAAGCGCTTCACCTCGAAAACCTAAGCTATTAATAGCTTCTAGATCATTAAGGTTCTTAATTTTACTTGTCGCATGTCGACTAAGGGCCAAAGTGAGCTCTTCTTTAGCAATGCCAATGCCATTATCCGCAATACGAATACGTTTAACACCACCCTTATCTACATCAATATTAATGGAAGTGGCTTGTGCATCTAAGCTATTTTCTACTAACTCTTTAATAACTGAAGCAGGTCTTTCAACCACTTCTCCAGCTGCAATTTGGTTTGCTAAGCGTGCAGGTAGTATTTCAATTGTCATAGTACGGTAATGCTCAATATATATTTAAAAAATCATCCCGCTCGAGGAATTTTTAACGTTTGTCCAATACGTAGCGCATTGGATTTTAGATTATTAACTGATTTTAATGTTGCCATCGAAATATTATAGCGTTGCGCTAACACGGATAAAGATTCACCACTACGTACTTTATGCTTTTTATAGCCAACCGCAGCAAAATAGCTTCCCGTTAAAGGGTGTGCCATAAAGTAATTACGAATTCCAACATGAATCGCACCTGCTAATGATTGCTGATGTTTAGACCACGTAAGGTTCTTTTCTTCTTTATGATTAGAAATAAATCCTGTTTCAACTAATATTGATGGAATGTCTGATGACTTCAGAACAGCAAAATTACCATTTTGAGGGGTTTTCTTATGCATTTTAGTTATTTTTCTTAATTGCGAGATAACATTATTTGCTACACCAAAGCTAACACCTAACGAGTGCTCTTTGCTCATATCAGCCAAGGCCAAGGCTAAATGACTGTCAGATGTATTTTTAATTACACCGCCACCACCGCCAAGTAATTCAGACTTTTTCTCACGCTTTAATAACCATCGCGCTAACTCTGATTCTGCACGTCTTTTGGTTACGACCCATACAGAAGCACCACTAGGGCCTGGTGTACGAAATGCATCAGCATGAATAGAGACTAAAAAATCAACATGTTTTTTTCTTGCTAAACTCGTGCGGCGATTCAAATCAACATAGTAATCCCCAGAACGAATCATTACAGCTTTCATACCTTTTTCTTTATTAATCAAGGTTTGTAATTTTTTAGCAATGGCCAAGGTAACCCTTTTTTCATGGGTGCCTTTAGCACCAATGGAGCCTGGGTCTTCACCACCATGTCCTGCATCAATACCAATAATAATATCGCCTAAGCGAACTTTTGGCTTCGACACTACTTTTGTCGCCACCTTGTTTTTATCATATAGGTCAATAACCAAACGATTACCGTATTGTCCAGCAGGCGCTAAAGGAAAAACAGTTAATTGGTAAGACTTCTTTAACTCTAAGACCAAACGAGTACTAGATTTTAATTTAGCATTACTCGTGCGAAATAATTTAACTCGTGGGTCATGGTTTGCTAAGTTTTTAAGGGCTACACTATTCTTAGTATTTGTAAAATCAATGACTAAACGGTTTGGTTTACTTAAACTGAAATACTTATAGTCAGGCTTACTTTTAAGATCAAAAACAATACGGGTATTTTCTGGTGCAGGCCAAACACGAATACCATCAATACTATTAGTTGTTTTAGCATGGCTTGCAGTAGTTGTTACTACCAGTGAAGCCATTGCTAATACTAGCCAAATAATTCCTGTAAATAATGGTGATGATAACCGCATAACCAACCTTTAAAAAATCTAACGTATATAAATTATTACTTTTGTTCTGCTCGTTGAGAATACTGCTGTAAAACAGCCTCTCCTCGTAAAGAGCAAGCATCTAGTTTTATCAAGCGTTGCTCGTCTTGATAGCTAAGCTCAATTACTATATCAGCTTTAGCCAAAATTCCTGCGCCTTTTTCAGGCCACTCAACAAAGCAACAACAATTTTCAGCAAAATAATCGCGTATGCCCATGTATTCTAATTCTTCAGCATCACCTAAACGATATAAATCAAAATGATACACCTGCCATGGCGGTAGTTCATATGGTTCAACTAGTGTATAAGTTGGACTTTTCACATTACCTTTATGCCCCATCCCTCGAACAAAACCACGCGTTAAAGTGGTTTTTCCTGCACCTAAATCACCGTTTAGATAAACAATCAATGCTGATTGTAAATTATCATCTTGTTCATTTTGTGCTAAAACCACTTGTGCTAAGCCTTCTCCTACAGCAACAGTAGCTCGTTCATTTGTTAAAAAGTATTCAAGTTTTTTCATTTAATTGTATTCATTCAATGTTAAGTTGTCATAATTAACAAGCCGTTGTAATGATGCAAATAAGTCACTAGCTAACATACCACGTTGTCCTTGTTTATCCGCAATAATATCACCTGCTGCGCCATGAATATATACAGCCAAACAAGTGGCTACAAAATAGTTTTCTGTTTGTAAAGTGAGTGCAGCAATAATACCACTTAATACATCACCCATACCGCCAGAAGCCATACCGGCATTACCAGTACTATTAATCACAACAGTTTGGCCATCAGAAATTAAAGAGCCTGCACCTTTTAACACACAAATTCCACCGTATTTTTTAGCTATTGCTTGTACTGCATAAAACCGATCTGCTTCAATAGCAGCAGTATCACAACCAAGTAATGCCGCAGCTTCTTTGGGGTGTGGCGTTAACACCCATTGAGAGCTAAAATGATTTGTTTTAGCCAATAAGATCAATGCGTCAGCATCAAGCACTAACGCTGCACTTTTTTTATTGTTGTTAAAGGTATTGATGATGAGTTCAAATAAATCTTGTGACCACTGAGATTGCCCTAACCCTGGCCCCAAGATTAAGCTTTTAGATTTATCTATTACGGCTGAGCCAGCTAAAGTTTCAGCAATGCTCGGTGCTAGCATTAATTCTGGACGCCCATTAAAGACTAGTGCTTGATTGTCTTGATGACAACAGACGGCAACTAATGCCGCACCACACCGAAGTGCAGCTTCACTTGCTAAACGTATCGCTCCCGGCATTCCAATACCGCCACCTATGGCAAGCACTTGTCCTATACTCCCTTTATGACTTGTATTAAGGCGTTTTCTTAAAAAGCTAACACCGTCATGTGAAGGATATTGTTGTTGAAAATAATGCTGACAAACCACTTGTTGTGCAAACGCATCTCCCAGCCCTAAATCAGCCAAGATCAACTCACGCACAAAGTTTGCTGCCTGCCCAGTGAGCAAACCTTGTTTATATACAATAAAAGTGACTGTTACCTTAGCAATAATGGCAAAAGAATTATCAACAGAGCCAGTACTTGCACATAGGCCAGAGGGAATATCGACACTGAGTACATCTGCTGTATTAGCATTTATCACAGTTACTAGCTGCTGTATTGACGCAGTTAGTGAACCATGAAAGCCAATACCAAATAACGCATCGACAATAACATCGCCAGAAAATAAATCTACCTGTTCAATTAAATCTTGCGTCACAATATCAGTAAATCCTGTCGATATAAGATTTTGATATGCGAGTAACGCATCGCCTTTAAGGCTATTCTCATCACAGGTCATAAGTAAGGTAACGTGAAAGTTAGCTTCATGAGCTAAACGAGCTATAACGAATCCATCACCACCGTTATTGCCTTTTCCACAAACCACGAGGATAGACCTTGCCTTAGGCCAATATTGTTGCAACTTTTCAAAAGTTGCACTGCCCGCTCGTTCCATTAATTTATATAATGCTAATTGTTGGTTTTGTGCAACTTGAGACTCATTGCTTAAAACTTGCTTAGCACTGTAGGTACAATGCCAGTTATGTTTTGCTACAGGTAATTGTGATAAACTCATAAATACTTTTGCACCTTGCATTAAATGGATAAATTGTTTCTAAAATGACCAAAACTACAACTAATAGCCCTGATATTAACTATCCTGAATTAGTGGAAAAAATCAAGTCTTGGGGCAAAGAATTAGGCTTTTCTCAATTAGGTATCACCGACATAGACTTATCCAAACATGAGAAAGCACTAGAGCAATGGTTAGCTAACAATTATCACGGTAATATGGATTACATGGCACGACACGGCTTAATGCGAGCCCGACCAGCTGAGCTAGAAGTTGGAACCGTTAGAGCTATCAGTGTTCGATTAGACTATCTGCCAACTCAAGCAAAATGTGCTAAAATTTTAAAGTCAAAAAACCATGCTTATATTAGCCGTTATGCACTTGGACGTGATTATCATAAGTTAATGCGTAAACGTTTACAGCAATTAGGCAAAAAAATAACTGATTACTTTGAACAGTTAGAAGATAACAACTTTAATTTTCGCCCTTTTGTAGATTCTGCTCCCATTTTAGAAAGACCCTTAGCTGAAAAGGCGGGACTAGGTTGGGTAGGAAAACACAGCTTATTACTCAATAAAGAAGCAGGCTCTTGGTTCTTTATTGGTGAATTATTAGTCGACATTCCTTTGCCCATTAGTATTCCTGATTCACCAAATAAAAGTTCCGTTGCTAACGACTGTGGTAGCTGTGTTGCTTGTCTTAAGATTTGTCCTACCCAAGCAATAGTAGAACCTTATGTTGTTGATGCCCGTCGCTGCATTTCATATTTCACTATAGAATCACCAGATCCTATCCCATTAGAACTTAGACCATTAATGGGTAATAGAATCTACGGATGTGATGACTGCCAGCTAATCTGCCCATGGAATAAGTATGCAAAATTAAGTTTAGAGGGTGATTTTCAAGCGAGGCATCAGCTAGATGAAATAACATTACTCGAATTATTTTCTTGGAGTGAAGATCACTTTTTAGACAGTTTACAAGGGTCGCCTATTCGCAGAATAGGCTTTCAAAGTTGGCAGCGTAATATTGCTGTGGCGTTAGGTAACGCCCCCTATGACATTAATATTGTAACAGCACTAGAACAGAAATTAACAACCGCATCAGCCATGGTTGCTGAGCATATCCAATGGGCGTTATCTCAACAGAACGAACAAAACTTAGAGGATAACAAAAATGCAAATTCAAGACTTAATGCACGATTAATACGCTCTATTGAAAAAGGGCTTCCTAGAGATGCCTAAGTCAACCTAATTAATACGCAGTCATCTATATTGAAAATGTTAAAGCTTTAAATACTTTCAGCATAATTATCGATATCATTTAATGCTGAACGGGTTTTTTTAAGTAATAAGTTTACTTCTTTTAAGCTACTCGGTATGTCATTGCCATTAAGTAATTTTGACCATTGAGTACATAGCTGCTCTAAGTCGGTTGCAGCTAAAATTTTAGCATTTAGCTGCAAGTCAACAACTGCACTTTTAGCCTTTTCAAAATCTTTAGCTTTTAGGGCATCAATTAAAATATCAAGTTGCTGATGATTACGCTCTGAATAATCATCCAGCATAAATAACGCTAGCTCAACAGAGCCTTGATGATCTAAATACTGTGAAAACTCAAAAACAGCCTCTTTATTATCTCCTGTCATCACAGCAAGAAGTTCTGGGATTTCACTTTCATCAATATCATCATCTACACAGGTATTTTCACAAATGATTTCACCCATGTTCTCTATTGAATTTTCAGCTAAATCATCTTCTAAAACCTCTTGTTCATTCGGTAATTCAACTCCTTTAAGCCACGGTGTTAATAAGACACTCAAGTCAGTTAATGAAGGCTGTTCAACTAGGTTTTCTATATGCCAGTTATCAAAATACTTGTCTTCACAATGAGGAATATCATCAGTCAAACTGAAAACAGCAATCTCTACCAAAGGTTGACTGGCCATGTGTAATAATGAACTTTCAGTAAACTCAGTAAAGAGAATGTTATATAAGCCAGTTTTCCATAGCTCACGTTGAGCATCAGCATGAGAAACCACATGAACTTGTAGACCTAAGGAGTGTAATAAACGCTGTAAATTTTGATATTTCTGTGGTGATTTTACTGCAACTAAAACAATTAAATTACTTGCCAAATAGTTATTTTGTTGACATTGTGCTGGCGAAAATAGCTGATTAGTACTTTCCTCACTAATCAGAAGTTGTTGAATATTTTCTAAGAATGCACCTTTGAATAATAGCTGCTCTGCTTGCGAATAAAAACCGGATTCATTTAAATTGGCATTAGCTGACTGCAGCAACATTAACTTAGCCTGTAAAGAATCAGGTAAGTTATTAATTTTATCTGTTATTACATTAATATGTTCTTGTGATATATCACTCGCAACAATGCATAAAGTAGCGTTATATTTCTTCAGGTATTTTTTATTAAGCTGTTGCCCAATATTATCAACACTATTCAATACTTCAAATTCACCAGGGGCTTCATCAATAAAGCGATTTAGTACAGAAGCTAATATTTCATTATTAGATAACAGCATGACCTTAATATTATCTAGCTTATTCTGTTGCAACTCTTCCTGTTGAGAGGAAGAAGAGACAGCAAACGGTAGTTCAAAGCTTAATTGAAACCCTTCATCAATCAACTGAGCACTAATGTCTTGTCCGTATAGCTTAGTAAAAAGTATGTAAAATACATCAACTAAAGATGATTGTTGGACATTAGTTTCTTGAGCACTCACCAACTCCGAAACTAAGTTAGGTAAAACAGCTAAAGAGTTACCTTTAATTCTCGCCGAGAAACTTACTCGTTGCTGGCCTTCATTTTTATCTCTTAATTGTAAATGTAGGTGTAATTGAACATTTTTATTTTCGAAGAAGATAATATCCAATAATAAATTGATTGACTGTTGGAACAACCGAAAGTCAAGAGTTGTTTGCGCTAGTATTTGCTCGTCATAACTAAAATATAATTGATTATTATATTGTTCTTGCTCTGCTTGCTTATTTATTAAAATAGCATGCATTTCTTCAATTAAATTAACTTCAGTAAGTGTCAATATTGATTGTTCAGAGCAAGCATCACTCGCTAACTGAAATTGCTTTATCTGTTGATACAAAGAAATAGAATAAGCCGGTGGAGTGACTTCATTTGCAATATTGTTTTTCGAATCGTTTATCAATAAAGCTTGTTGAAATTGTAAAAGTGATAACGCTTCATTCTCTAAATATTTATATCGCTTAAATTCATTTTTGGTTTGTAGTGCAACTTTTTCATTATGTTGAGTTTGTTGCTGCTTATGCTTTTGAGCATTCGCCTCTATTTGTTGTATTTGCTCATTAATCGTTTGTAAATGTGTTTGACACTGTTGACGCAGTTGTAGAGTTTCTTGTTCATCAGATACAGGTGCAGGCTTAGCAATAGCTGCCGCTTTTTGGATTATTTCTTGAGTTTCACTACAGTTAACCTGAATAGAATCAATATTTTCAGCTGTGAAACTTTCACATATTATCGCCACACTCTCTTGCGAGGTTATTTTTATTTGCGCACGTAAACGCAACAATAAATAGCAAAAAATAAATAGCGTAAAAGCAAGCGATAGTAATAACCCTATCGTTAATCCTTCTTGAGTTATTCTTACTTTAAAGTCTGACTCAACTTTATTTAGTATATCATTCAGTGCACTAGGTACATTTACGACAATTTTTTCTGCTGGTTCAGCTAATATTTTTTTTATCTGATCATATTGTATTGTCAAATCAAGTTGATAACTTTGGGCCTGTCTCTTATACACATCTCCGAGCCCACGAGACGTAGAGGAATCTCG
>CAJXUT010000056.1 GCA_913061365.1 uncultured Colwellia sp. | reverse complement strand
ACGAGATTCCTCTACGTCTCGTGGGCTCGGAGATGTGTATAAGAGACAGATTTAAAACAAGCCAAGTGTAGATAAACGTTGAAGTTATATATTGCAGAAAAACCCAGTTTAGGTCGTGCAATTGCAGCAGCATTATCACATACCTTAACAAAGCCACATAAAGCTTTAAAAACCCATATCGAACTTGCTAATGGTGATGTGGTCAGTTGGTGTGTTGGACATATTTTAGCGCAAGCTAACCCTGAAGATTATGATGCGTCATTTAAAAAATGGAGCATGGATACATTGCCCATCATTCCATCGCAATGGCAATTAAAACCAATCACGCGTACTAAAGCCCAATTAACGGTGTTGAGAAAATTAGTCAAACAAGCTGATGAAATTATTCATGCTGGCGATCCTGATAGAGAAGGGCAACTACTTGTTGATGAAGTGATTGATTATTTAAAGGTATCAAAAACTAAAAAGAACAATGTTAAACGTTTACTTATTAGTGATTTAAACTTACCAGCAGTTAAACGCTCATTATCCTCTTTGAAAAGTAATAATGATTTCATATCACTGTCTATCTCAGCACTAGCACGTTCAAGAGCTGATTGGCTTTATGGTATTAACTTGACTCGTGCTTATACATTACAAGGGCAGAAGCATGGTTTTAATAGCGTTCTATCAGTGGGTCGAGTGCAAACGCCAATACTAGGGCTTGTGGTTCGGCGAGAACAAGAGATTAAAGAATTTGTTAGTAAGCCATTCTATCAAGTGCTTGCACATCTGAGTGTTAATAAAAACTTAACAACAGATGAAAAAACCTTTAGTGCTAAATGGCAGCCAAGTGATGCTTGTCAGCAGTATTGTGATGAAGAGGGGCGAGTATTAGTAAAAGCCCTAGCAATGAATGTTGTTAATAGAATCACAGATCAAGATGCCATTGTAGAGAGTATCAAAACAGAAGATAAACAACAGGCACAGCCACTACCTTTTAATTTATCAAGTTTGCAAATAGCAGCAGCTAAGCAATTTTCTATGAATGCTAAGCTTGTGTTAGATGTGTGCCAAGCGCTGTACGAAAAACATAAACTGATTACCTATCCACGCTCTGATTGTCGCTATTTACCTAAAGAGCAATTAAAGCAAGCCCCTGCTATTATCGACTTATTATCTAGAAGTGATTTACCTTGTGCCCAACAAGCTAAAGGCGTTGATAAAGGTATTAAAAGTAAGGCATGGAATGATAGTAAAATTACCGCTCACCATGCAATTATTCCTACGGAGAAATTGGCTAGTAATAGTCAGCTTAATTCTTTTGAAAAAAATATTTATTTACTGGTTGTTCGACAATACTTAGTACAATTTTATCCTGTATATCGCTATCAGCAAACATCGTTATCTGTAAAAATAGCGGGTGGTCTTTTTAAGACTAAAGCAAAAATGGAGCAAGAATTAGGATGGAAAACACTCTTTCCTGTTAAAAATGATCCAAACGAACTTTTAGATAATACTTTACCTAAATTAATCAGTGGCCAAATATTACATTGTCAACGGGGGGAGTTAATTGAAAAGAATACATCTCCACCAGATTCCTTTACAGATGCTACGCTATTAAGTGCTATGACAGGTATTGCAAGATTTGTAACTGATCCGAGTATTAAAAAAGTGCTAAGGGATACTGACGGATTGGGTACTGATGCAACACGGGCAGGTATAATCGATTTACTTTTTAAGCGTAATTTTTTGCAGCGAATAGGAAAAAAAATAATCCCCACAGAAGTTGGTGTGGCTTTAGTGAATGCATTACCCTTAAAGGCTACATTGCCAGATATGACAGCACAATGGGAGTCTGTGTTAACAGCTATCAGTGAAAAGCAATCTACATATCTTCATTTTATGCAGCCTTTAACTGACAATGTGACTGAAATGGTGACGGGAGCAAGTCAGCAGTCATTTGCTGGATTGCCTCAAGTTGCATTTAAACCAAAACGAGCAAAAAGAAAATTTACTAAAAAATCATCTCGTGTTAGTAAAGCGGCAAGCACCTAGTGGTTGATACTTATTTGATTTGCAGATAAATTGAAAAATAGTTCAGCGATTCAATATAATAAGTAGTTAAAGAGGGCAGTATGACGTCGGTATTTCAAGCAGTAACATCACAGAGTAAATTATATTCAATCGACGAGTTTGGTGTTAAAAACTACAAAACACGCTTTGTGGCGTTTTTATGTGTATTTTTAATGGCAGCTTTGATCTTTTCTTTTGGTGCGATCACTTATCATGCTGAATATGGTGCTGATGGAGCAACCATTGAAAATTTTGGTGATGCGCTATGGTTAATGATTATGTCTAGTACAACGATAGGCTTTGGATCACAATATCCTGTCACAATACTAGGGCGCACAATGGTAACATTGATGTTTATTTGTGGAGTGGGAATTATTGGAGGTTTAGGTGCATTGATAGCATCAAAGCTATTAGGTTTTTCAGATACTAATGTCAAAAATAGAGAGCTTCGCCATCAAAATGAAATTATTTATCAAAAGCTTCTTGAATTAGAAGAATCTATAAATAAAATTCAGCTCTCTAAAGATAAGTAGTTTATGGGACTACATAAAACTAGCTGTAACTTTTACGATGTAGCTATGGCTGCTCTTTTTTTATCTTTTCAAGCACTCTACGCTTCTCAACAGCCATTGGTGTGATGTCGTTGTTTAGTTTCTTTTCACACCCTAAAGCAAAGTAGATTTCTGCCATAAGGAACAGTGGACCAATAACCAATCCCATAATGTCATCAAAAAAGGCAGGTTTGGCTCTCTCATATATATGGCCAATAAACTGAATTATCCAACCAGCAATAAATGTCGCAATGGCAAGCCAAAGTGCATAGTCCATAGTAGAAACTAAACTGGCAAGGTATATATTCACCACAATATACAGCAGCATTCCAAAAGCTAACTTAGCATGTAAGCTAAAATAGTAAATTAGGACAATAGTGAATAGCACAACGGCAGGCGTTAAGGAGAGTGAGAAACCCGCTACCGGTATAGTAAAGGAAGTTAAACTCAATAATACGGTAATTGCCCATACAATAAGTGGTATGCCAATGAAGTGGGTTTTAATATTACTTTTATTAAAGTGTACACTTTTGTAGTTGGATAACTGCTGTTCGACTGTTTTCATGACAGTTCCTCATTCTAACTCAGCAGATATAATGGCAACTTATATTATTAAAGTAAAGTGAGCAGACCAGATGTCAGGATAGTCTTTCTTTAGTTTGTAGTCGTTAGTATTGATGGCACAATAAACACTAGCTAAAAGCTTATTCATAAGTTTGTGTTTACTGTGCACGTAGATAAATAATTTATTTTTTAGCTTGTGCTGTTTTTTTATCAATTTTTTCTTGGCGGCGTTCATTGATTAGATTTTTAACGTCACCGCCAATATGATTTTCTCCACGTTCAGCAGCCAGAGCAATTTGGCGTTCACGTTCAGCGAATCGATTGCGTTGCTGCTCTGTTACTTTGTCATGACAACGATGACAGCTGACACCTTTAATGTAGTGTTTATGTTGTTTTTCTTGCTCTGTTAGTGGAAAACGGCAGGCGAAGCATTGATCATATTGCCCTTGTTCTAAGTCATGATTAACTGCGACACGGCCATCAAAAACAAAGCATTCACCTTGCCACATAGTCTCGCTGTTAGGTACTTCTTCAAGATATTTTAAAATGCCACCTTCTAAATGATAAACTTCTTCAAAACCTTGTTCTTTCAAATAGGCTGTTGATTTTTCACAACGAATACCACCAGTACAAAACATAGCCACTTTTTTATGTTTAGTTTTATCTAAGTTTTCTTCTACGTACTGAGGAAACTCTCGAAATGTTTCAGTATCCGGATTTAATGCTCCTTCAAAAGTGCCGATATCAACTTCGTAGTCATTACGAGTATCTACTAACAACACTTCAGGATCTGATATTAGTGCATTCCAATCTTTTGGTTTAACGTAAGTGCCAACCACTTGGTTTGGATCTATACCTTCAACACCCATGGTAACAATTTCTTTCTTTAACTTTACTTTAGTGCGATGAAAAGGGTTTACATCACTATAAGACTCCTTGTGAGAAATATTATCTAAACCAGGCTGTTTACCTAAAAAAGAAAGTACTTCATTAATACTAGCCTGTGGGCCAGCAATAGTGCCGTTAATGCCCTCAGCGGCTAACAAAAGAGTGCCCTTGACATCAACACGGGTCATTTGGGCTAATAGTGTATCGCGCAATTTTACGTGATTCTCTAAACGAACGAATTTATATAAGGCACAAATAGTAATTGCGCCTGCAGTAGAAACTGTAGACATGTTTGACTCCATTGAGCTAACTGAAACGTAAATTCAGTGCTGTAGATTAATATTAAAATGTAAAATCACTTACATTTTTAGGGGGGAAGATCTTAACAGAATGAGTTAAGAATAAATATAGTTGGCTTATTGAAGAGAAGAGGGATAAATCATATTGAAGTTTGCTCTATGCTTTAAACTAAAAAGCCACCTTGCGTTAACAAGGTAGCGATTAGATTTATCTATTTGGTGTTTTCTTTAAGTTAAATAATTAAAGAACAATGCAGAAGCGCGGAGCCTAGTTTACTAGGTGAGCACTTCTAACGATGTTATTTTATTCATCTAGCAACAAGAAAATTTCAAATTAAGCTTCTACTTGCAAAATAACAGTATCTGCTTTACTTGTGTACTCTTCCATCTTATCGAAGTTTAAGTAACGGTATGTATCAGCTGCAGTAGCATCAATTTGAGACGCATACTGCATATACTCAGCAGGACTTGGAAGCTTACCTAAGATAGCACCAACACCAGCAAGTTCTGCTGACGTTAAGTAAACGTTTGCACCAGTACCCAAACGGTTAGGGAAGTTACGTGTAGAAGTAGACAATACCGTAGTATTATCACCTACACGTGCTTGGTTCCCCATACATAACGAACAACCCGGAGTTTCTACACGAGCACCCGCTTTACCATAAATGTTGAAGTAACCTTCATCTTTAAGCTGCGCACTATCCATTTTAGTTGGTGGTGTCACCCACATACGTGTTGGTAATGAGCCACCAAATTTTTCGATAAGCTTACCCGCTGCACGGAAGTGACCAATGTTAGTCATACATGAACCGATAAATACTTCATCAACATCAACACCAGAAACGTCTGATAATAAGCGTGCATCATCAGGATCGTTAGGACAACAAACGATAGGCTCTTTGATTTCATTTAAATCAATTTCAATAACATGAGCATATTCAGCATCGCTGTCGGCTTGCATTAATGAAGGGTTCGCCAACCATTCTTCCATAGCCTTAATACGACGAGTGATAGTTCTAACGTCACCATAACCTTCACTGATCATCCATTTAAGCATCACAATGTTAGACGTCAAGTATTCAGCAACAGCGTCTTCTTCAAGCTTAATTGAACAACCTGCAGCTGAACGTTCAGCTGATGCGTCAGATAATTCAAATGCTTGCTCAACGGTTAAACCTTTAAGACCTTCAATTTCTAATACACGACCTGAGAATTCATTAACCTTTCCAGCTTTCTCAACGGTTAGTAAGCCTTTTTTAATGGCTGTATACGGGATTGCATGAACCAAATCACGTAGTGTAATACCTGGTTGCATTTCACCTTTAAAACGAACAAGAACTGACTCAGGCATATCTAAAGGCATTGTGCCTGTAGCAGCAGCAAAAGCAATTAACCCAGAACCTGCAGGAAATGAAATACCTAATGGGAAACGAGTATGAGAATCACCACCAGTACCGACAGTATCTGGTAATAACATACGGTTTAACCATGAGTGAATTACACCATCACCCACACGAAGTGAAACACCGCCACGATTCATCATGAAATCAGGTAATGTGTGATGGGTAACAACATCAACAGGCTTAGGGTATGCCGAGGTATGACAGAAAGACTGCATGGTTAAATCAGCAGAGAAACCTAAACAGGCTAAATCTTTAAGCTCATCACGTGTCATAGGGCCAGTAGTGTCTTGTGAACCTACAGTGGTCATTTTAGGTTCACAGTATTGACCAGCGCGAACACCTTCAACACCACAAGCTTTACCTACCATTTTTTGAGCAAGAGTAAAGCCTTTACCTGTATCAGTAACAGCAACTTGCTTAGCGAATAAATCAGCTTCAGGTAAACCTAATGCTTCACGAGCACGACCCGTTAAGCCACGACCAATGATCAGTGGAATACGACCACCTGCGCGAACTTCATCTAATAATACCGGGCTAAGTTCAAATTCTGATATAACTTCACCTGCAGCATTTTTAACAACACCTTCGTATGGATAGATATCAATAATATCGCCCATATTCATTTTTTGTACGTCTAATTCAATGGGTAATGCACCTGAATCTTCCAATGTGTTATAGAAGATTGGAGCGATTTTGCCACCTAGACACACACCGCCACTGCGTTTATTTGGAATACAAGGAATATCATCACCCATGAACCATAAAACAGAGTTCGCTGCAGATTTACGTGAAGAACCCGTACCAACTACATCACCAACATAAGCGAGTGGGATACCGTCTTTTTGTAATGCTTCAATTTGAGAGATAGGGCCAATAACACCATCTTCTTCAGGGTTAATACCGTCACGCTTAATCTTAAGCATTGCTTTAGCATGTAGTGGAACATCAGGACGTGACCATGCATCAGGAGCAGGGGATAAATCATCGGTGTTCGTTTCACCAGTCACTTTAAATACTTTAACGGTAATTTTTTTAGCTACTTCTTTTTTAGAAGTAAACCAAGAACCATCAGCCCATGATTGCATTACTGATTTAGCTGCAGCATTACCTGCTTCAGCTTTTTCTTGCACATCATAGAAGGCGTCGAACATTAATAAGGTATTTGATAAACCATTAGCTGCTGCTGAAGATAAAGCATCATTATCTAAAAGCTCAATCATTGGTTGAATGTTATAGCCACCTAACATAGTGCCTAATAACTCAGTGGCTTTTTCAGGAGATAAAATTGGTGATGTTGCTTCACCTTTGGTTACTGCGGCTAAAAAACCAGCTTTAACGTATGCTGCATCATCAACACCTGCAGGAACGCGGTTGGTTAATAAATCAATTAAAAAGTCGCCTTCACCGGCTGGTGGATTCTTAACTAATTCGACTAATGCTGCTGTTTTTTCAGCGTCTAACGCTTTTGGTACTAGACCTTCTGTTGCACGTTCTGCTACGTGGTTACGATATTCTTGAAGCACGACATTCACCTTATTATTGGAGACACTAGTCACTTTTAGGATGACTCGTTAAATATAGAGCCAATTTGGGACAAAGCTATTAAGTATCTAGGATTAAAAACTCATCCTAATAATACAATATTGTCGACACTTTTTCCCCCTCTATTTAATCATGATGTTTATTTTTAATATTTTTATTGTTTATAGTGCTTATTTTTCAGTGGTTTATTTTGGTGTTGATTTCAGCGCGTACGACTATATTACTAGTCTATTATTCGTGATTTTTGATATTGTCGGAAATCTATTGCTTGTAGTTAAATTTTTAGAGTGCAAAAAACTAACGGTATAGCTTTGTTTTGATGAACATATATTTGAAATATGAGTTGGGATTGATAGCTTAAATTGATAAAAGTTAAGGTAAATTTTAATAACTAAAAACTTTATTTTTGATAAGTAATCGAATTTTAGTTGTGAACTTTCAGGTGGTTGGATGTGATTTTTTATGTAAATCATATAGTAAAGGGTATTTGGCAGTATGATAAATCATTTGGTATAACCATTATAACTGACACTTCTATCTCCTATATTCTATGTGAATAGTGCTTATTTAAGCAAATGATTAGTAGTCAGTAGAAAACCTGCTAAAATAAGTGCAAAATTTTTCCCGCTAATAACAATATTATTAGCATCCTATAGCTAGAGAGAGCATCAAATGAGCCTGTACTTAGAATATATAGCAGAAATTGAAAGTCGTAAAAAGGAACTCGGATTAGCGCCTAAGCCAATTGATGGTGCTGAATTAACAGCTGAGATCATCGAGCAAATTAAAGACCAAGGAAATGAGTATCGTGCCGATTCACTTAATTTCTTCATCTATAACACTTTACCAGGTACAACAAGTGCTGCTGGTGAAAAAGCAAAATTCTTAAAAGAAATAATTCTTGGAGAAGCTGTTGTTGCAGAAATTTCAGTTGAATTTGCGTTTGAATTACTTTCACACATGAAAGGTGGTCCTTCAATAGAAGTATTACTTGATCTTGCATTAGGTGACAACGCTGCGTTAGCTGCTCAAGCTGCAGAAGTACTTAAAACACAAGTATTTTTATATGACGCTGATACAGCTCGTCTTGAAGCTGCATTTAAAGCGGACAACGCAATCGCTAAAGAACTTTTAGAAAGCTATGCACAAGCAGAGTTTTTCACTAAGTTACCTGAAATTGAAGAAAAAATTGAAGTAGTTACTTGTATCGCTGGTGAAGGTGATATCTCTACTGATTTATTATCTCCAGGTCATCAGTCTCACTCTCGTGCTGACCGTGAATTACATGGCCAATGCATGAGCACGCCAGAAGCTCAAGCAGAAATAAAAGAATTACAAGCTAAGCATCCTAACGCGAAAGTAATGTTAATTGCTGAAAAAGGCACTATGGGTGTTGGTTCATCTCGTATGTCTGGTGTTAACAACGTTGCACTATTAACAGGTAAAAAAGCAAGTCCTTACGTACCTTTTATTAACTTCGCACCAATTGTTGCTGGTACGAATGGTATAGCGCCAATCTTCCTAACAACGGTTGATGTAACCGGTGGTATTGGTCTTGATCTTAAAAACTGGGTTAAGAAAGTAGACGCAAGTGGTAATGCAGTTGTTGACGCAAATGGCGATGCAGTACTAGAAGAAGCGTATTCAGTTGCTACAGGTACTGTATTAACTATCGATACTAAAGCACAGAAATTATTTAACGGCAACGAAGAGCTTGCTGATATCTCTTCTGCATTCACACCGCAAAAGCAAGAGTTTATGAAAGCGGGTGGTTCATATGCGGTAACGTTCGGTAAGAAACTACAAACATTTGCTGCAGAAGCTTTAGGTATTGATGCGCCAGCTGTTTACGCTGCATCTAAAGAAATCTCACATGAAGGCCAAGGTTTAACAGCGGTAGAGAAAATCTTTAACCGTAATGCCGTTGGTGTTACTTCAGAAGCGCCATTACATGCAGGCTCTAACGTTCGTGTAAAAGTGAACATTGTTGGTTCTCAAGATACAACCGGTCCTATGACGTGTCAGGAATTAGAAGCAATGGCTGCTTCTACTATTTCGCCACTTGTTGATGGTGCATTCCAATCTGGTTGTCATACAGCCTCTGTTTGGGATAGCAAAGCACAAGCGAACACGCCTAAACTAATGGCGTTTATGAATGCGTTTGGTCTAATCACTGCACGTGACCCGAAAGGCGTTTATCACTCAATGACTGATGTTATTCACAAAGTATTGAATGATATTACTATTGATGACCGCGCTATTATCATCGGTGGTGACTCTCATACTCGTATGTCTAAGGGTGTAGCCTTTGGTGCCGATTCAGGTACTGTAGCAATTGCACTAGCTACGGGTGAATCTGCAATGCCAATTCCAGAATCAGTAAAAGTTACCTTTAAAGGTCACATGGCTGATCATATGGATTTCCGTGATATCGTTCATGCTACTCAAGCGCAAATGCTTAAGCAGTTTGGCGGTGAGAACGTATTCCAAGGTCGCGTAATTGAAGTACACATTGGTACATTATTAGCTGACCAAGCATTTACGTTCACCGATTGGACTGCTGAAATGAAAGCGAAAGCATCTGTTTGTATCTCAAACGATGAAACGTTAATTCAGTCAATTGAGCTTGCTAAGAGCCGTATCCAAATTATGATCGACAAGGGTATGGAAAACCCAGCTAAAACGCTTAGTGGTTTAATTGCTTTAGCTGACAAGCGTATAGAAGAAGTTAAATCAGGTACTAACCCTGCTTTAGCACCAGACGACACTGCTAGCTACTACGCAGAAGTATTGGTTGATTTAGATGCTATCGCTGAGCCAATGATTGCGGATCCAGATGTAAACAACGAAGACGTATCTAAGCGTTATACGCATGATGTTATTCGTCCTGTTTCTTACTATGACGGCAAGAAAGTAGATTTAGGTTTTATTGGCTCATGTATGGTTCATAAAGGCGATATGCAAATTATTGCGCAAATGTTACGTAACATGGAAGCTAAAGGTCAGAAGATTGAATTTAATGCTCCGTTAGTTGTTGCGCCACCAACGTATAATATTGTTGATGAGCTTAAAGCTGAAGGTGATTGGGAATTACTTGAAAAGTATGCTGGTTTTGAATTTGATGATGCATCACCTAAAAATGCTGCACGTACTAAGTATGAAAACATTTTATACCTAGAACGCCCAGGTTGTAACTTATGTATGGGTAACCAAGAAAAAGCTGAACCAGGTGATACGGTTATTGCTACTTCAACTCGTCTTTTCCAAGGTCGTGTTGTAGCAGATACAACTGAGAAGAAAGGTGAATCTTTATTAGGTTCAACGCCACTAGTAGTTCTTTCTACTATGCTTGGCCGCTTCCCTACAATGGATGAGTACAAGTCTGCAGTTGAAGGTATCGATTTAACTCGCTTTGAACCACCAACTGAAGCGCTAACTACACCAGCAGTAAGAATTGCAGATCCTAGCTAGGCTCGCTATTTTTATTAGTTAAGTAGAACAAAACAAAAAGGCTCCTTTACTATCATAAGTAAAGGAGCCTTTTTTATTTCTCAAATACAATGACAATAAATTCATTGTGTTGCTTAGTCTTTTTTAGGTAGGGTTAATGTCACTAGTTGCCACACAGTCGACCTAGTTGAAATTCGTATTTATCATAATAAATAAACAGCAGTCATTGACTGTATAAGAAGGTACGAGAAGGCTCCCTAACAGAGAAAATATTGTTTAGCATACCTATGATAGTGATACTCGCATGAAACCAAGTTAAGATAACAATAAGTAGTTAATTGCAATTTAGGGAAACTATGTTACAAATCTGTTCAGGGAAACTATTTAAAAATACTGTTGAATATAGAAATCAATTGAGAGGATTAATTTATACCAACTTACAATTCGGCTTTGGGAGGGAGGAAAGACTTGATACTGAAGCAGGTTCTCTTTTGTCAACGTCAAACTTGGGACAATCTAATGCAATAGTTTATGAAATAGAGGAGCTAATTGAATCTACAGGGCAAGGGGCAGGCATCCTGAGTTCACACGGTGTTGATCCATATATATTAGACTTCTCATCTATTATTTCTTTTAAACTCAATTGTACTGCTTCACCAAGTTATACTCTTACAGATCGGCTGTTAAGTAATCAAAAAGGAGTTTCGACACATACTATACCTAGCAAAGTCGTAAAAAGATTTTTTGATAAAAATGTTTATTGTACTGAAGATGACGCTGAGCGCTTAAGTCAGTTTGTAAAGCACTTAATAGGACTTGAAAGGGAAACATATTTAGGTGTGATGCGAGCTATTCGAACATACGTTACAGGTATGCAACGTATAGCCGATGACTTTGAACTAGCATATACATTATTGGTAGCATCAATAGTATCTCTTGCTCAAGACTTTGATGGACATAAGTCGTATTGGAATAGCTATGATCAAAGAAAAAGAAGGTTAATCGATAAAGCTCTCTCAGGAGCAAGCAATGAAGTCTCAGAAAGCGTAAGAACTGCTATTCTTGATATCGAGCATACATCATTGGGCAGAAGGTTTAGAGATTTTTCTATAGAACACCTTAAGCCATCTTATTTTCGTGAAGAAGCAATAGGTGTTGTCGCTCCTATTTCAAGTTACGATTTACCCAAAGCATTAGCTAATGCTTATCAAGCTAGATCCCAATATATTCATAATTTGAGGGCACTTCCAAGCCAGTTAACTAATACTATGGAGTATTCAGAATCCACTAAGATTGACAATAAAACGTGGTTGACAATTCAAGGCTTATCTAGATTGGCAAAGCACGTTATAACTGAGTTTGTTCAGCGTCAAGTTACAGTCGATAAAGAGGAATATGACTACTCTCTCGAAAAGTATGGCATTATACAAGCGAAAATGGCACCAGAATATTGGGTAGGAAAGAGCGTGTTATATTACGGTTCAGGTAGTCAGAAACTTGAAGGCTTTTTATCACAAATAGCTGTACTTATGTCAGGTATCAAGGGTGCAATTATTACGGATTTAAGTGAGCTACTTTCGGTAGTGGAGAAAAGTATCCATGAGTTAAAAAAAGAAGATAGATTACCGTATATAGCACTCTACTTTATTTATAATTTGATTGTATCCGATAAGGATAAAACAGAGAACGCCACCGACTTTCAAGAAAAATATAAAATTGACTTAATGTCACAGAGTTCAGAATCATTGCTTGTTAATACTCTATTTAATATCACGCCTAATTGGAATCTCACTGAGTACAAGAATACTTTGATTCGCTATTTTGAAAAACGAGATAATAGATTTAGCTTCCGCGCTCCTATGCTGATAGAAGCAGGAATGATATTGAGATTAGCTGAAAATTACCGTGTCAATGATGAACTTTCAACAGCAGTAGAGTTAGTTTCTATGGCAGTAGAGAACTGCCCTGGTCATGAAGAATTGAGAAAGTTTGAGCAGGAATTTAAATTAGAGAGCAAAAGTATAGAATGGCAAAAAATCCTCCTACCAAAAGTTGAAGAGTAAAATGTATATTAGCCAATAATAAAGGCTGTTGACATTTAATATAGCTACCTGATAACTATATTAAACCAGCATATACGGTCAAGCTTACGCCTTATTATGAATTAGAACGAATGTCCGCAATGCACTCAAGTGACGTTATGTTTTCTTACAAAGACAACTTTTTAATAGGGGCTTATTTCTATGCCTTAATATTTTTTATTTGAAGAGTAGTTGATATGATCTGTTTTCTTGCTGAGATAATCTCAAGACTAATCTCCAGTCCCACTAACATTCAATTTTGGCAATCAGTGACGGAAATATATAGTTAGGCATTGCACGTTTATCATCGAAGCCTTCAATACCTTGAATCATCTCAATTTTGTAATGGTAACCACCACACAAACGATAAGATTTACGCAGTAAAAAAGTAGCTAATTGCTCAAAGTCGACTTTATTATTGGGAATAACTTCTAGGGTGTAGTGCCTATCAGACAACTTGGTTTGCTTAAATTGAACATTATGATCAAAATCCCACAGGGTGGTGCTATTACTGCCTATTGATTTTTGTAAGCTAGCGCAACTGGATATTGTGAAAAAGAGTATGGTACACAAAAGTAATTGAGAGATTTTTTTCATTAAAACACCTGCAAAACTTTAGTTTAAAATAATCGCTATTAAAGAAAATGAAAGAGGGCATAGTATTAATATATACCCTCTAAATATTATGTCTTTTTTAAACTATAGCAGCTACAAAGCCACTTTATTTTTAATAAGTACACAGCGCTGATCTTCCTGCTGCTTTATTAGTAAACTACGTTTAGTTCCTGCAGAAAGTTTGCTTAACTCATTTACCGCTTTCGCTAACCTAGCAACACTTACATCACTACATGTTGCAGGGATTAAGTTGTTATAGCTTCGCATGAATACAGGGCCATTGGCTTGATCCATTTCAGTTAAGCTCAACATGAACTGTGTTGCGTTTTGCTCATTAAAGTTATTCTGTTCACTAGGATAAAGTGCAGCCATTGCAGTGCGTAATTTAGAAAAACCAATAGTAGAATTCTTTTGCTGAATTTTTGCTAACCAATCAGCTTTTATTTTAGCATTTGGTGCGATAACTTGTGCAAAAATTGCTGACTTTTCACCTGTATCAGAGCTATCTGTTTTCAGCTCCTGAGCAATCAGGTCAGCTGCTTTAGGGTGCTTATAACGGCTAAGTTGTGCGATTATATCCCAACGAATATCCTGACTTATGGTTAGCCCTTCTAAGGAATGCTGACCCTTAAGCAATTTATATAGATTATCTAAGGCACTGTCGGTGTGGGCAAAGTTTACGTAACTGTTAAACCAACTACGTTGCCTGTTTTTACTATCGGTATTATATAGTGTACTTTGCCATGTTATTTCTTCTAATTGTTGAGCAATATCTTTTACGTAAGCATGTTGGCTACCTAATCCTTTGTTTAGATAAACTTTAGCTGAAGAAATCTGCCCTAAAATTTGACCTAGCGTTGTATAGTCTTGTTCAAGTGGTGCATTTGCTAAGGCAACCTGTAAGTATTCATTTAACGGTAACTTACCATCTCGAACACTATCCCATAGGCTTTGCCATAACATAGAACGCAATAGTGGATCTTGAATTTGTGCTAAATAGTTTTTAGTCGTTTTAAAAGAACGGTCATCTAAGTTTACTTTCACAAAAGCCCAATCTTGATAGTTTGGATAAACTAAATCAGGACAAGCTTTTCCAACTAATTCGTTAACTTGGGTAAGTTTCCCTTGATAAATAACGCTGATCTTTTTCGTTAAATTAAAGCCCGGTTTTTTTGCTTTAAATAGTGCTATTTGAACAATTTGCTCTCGTAATGTTGGTTGGCTTGCATCAGCTGTTTGCAGTAGGTTAAAAGAACTAATCTTCCCTGCATCACATTGGTAGCTAGCTTCAATTGTATTAACACCAGCTTGATAAAGCCACTTTTGTTGCCATTGGGTTAAATCTTTACCACTGGCTTTTGCTAAGCTATCTATAAAGTCATCTAAAACTGCATTTTTATAGGCATTGCCGCTAAGATAATTATGAATACCTTGCTGGAATGTTTTTTCACCGAGTAAGTAGCGAAGCTGGTTAAGTACTGAGGCACCTTTTGAATAAGTAATGGCGTCGATATTATCAAACGCATTTGCAGTTGACGGAACAGGTACTTCTATTGGATGAGTTGTAACTCGTTGGTCTGCACGATAAGCACTTTGCTTGCCGCCAGCATAAAAAGTACGCCAAGCATTGGTAAACTCAGTTGCTTCGCTTGTTGCTAAAGTCGCCATAAAGGCAGCAAAGCTCTCATTTAGCCATAAGCCATTCCACCAATTCATGGTGGCTAAATTACCAAACCATTGATGAGCCATTTCATGCATAATTACATTAGCTAAACGCTCCCTTCGACTCTGACTCATTTCACCATTGGTTAAAAAGCTTCCTTCTGCAAACGTTATAGCTGCAGCATTTTCCATAGCGCCATATAAAAAGTCAGGTACTAATACTTGATCATATTTTTTAAATGGATAGTCAATGCCAAAATAATCATCAAAAAACTCAAAACCTTGCTTAGTATAAGTGAACCAATGCTTAGGTGTTATTTGATTGGCAACCGATTGGCGAGTGAATAAACGTAATGGATATTTTCCACTATTATCTTTCCACATTCTGTATGGGCCAGCATGCAAAGAAAAATTGTAAGGGCTTAAAATTTCACTTTGCGGAAAATGCCAGATGTTAACATCACCTTGCTTGGTTATATTATCTTCTCGCATTGCAGAAAATACTGTCCAATCTTGTGGTGCCGATACTGTCATTTCAAATGTTGCTTTTAGATCCGGTTGATCGAATAAAGCGAACATTTGTTGCGCTGCTGCAGGTTCAAAGTGAGAATACAGGTAAACTTTATCATCTACAGGATCTTTAAAACGATGTAGTCCTTCGCCATTAGTGCTGTGCTTACGAGTAAAATCAATCGTTACAGAGTTTTTACCTTGTGTTAATTGTGCAGCTGGTAACGTAATAAACCAGTTATTATAGCTTTTGCTTAATGCTTGTTTAGAGAGCTTTTTGCCATTGATAACGATACTGTTTAGCTGTGCTTCATTTAAATCGACAGTAAGCGGCAGACTTGCATCATTCAAGGTAAAGTTTATTGTTGAACTTGCTGTAAACGTTTCATCGCCAGTTAAAGAGAAGTTAAGTTTATAATTTACATGAGATACACGCTTGGAACGTTTAAAAGCTTGTTCTTGAGATAAATACTTATTTTCCTCACGGGGTAAAACACTCGCTGTTTTTGTTATTTTTTTAATAGATTGCTTAGTAGCATCATTATCACTTTGGGTTAATTGACACCCATTAAGTAATAATATCGACATAACGATTAAAACAGGTTTATTCGCGAGACTTTTAAATAGCATTTTCAAACTTTTCTCAGTAAGTTAGTAGACAAGGCTCGCAGTATAAAATAGAAACTCTTTTGGAAAAAGAGGATTAACTAATTTGAAAGTAAGATTGAAACGAAAGTGTAAAGATGAGAAAACAGCTTAGACCATTTTTAATAGCATTCACTCTTAATTAATCATACAGCTATCATTTTAACTTATAATTTTTTAGTTATAGTAGAAGCCTTTTATGTAGAGTGAAACTTTGAGGACTACAATGAAAATATCTACTTATGTAAATACCTTATCATTTGCGAGCTTAATGTTGTTTTCTGCGAGCAGCCTAGCAAATGCCCCCTTAGTGTCAATTACTAGCCAAGATGCTTTTTTTAATAAGTTAAAATCTCTTTGTGGGAAGTCTTTCGAAGGAAAAGTTGTTGTAGATAACGCACCGCCCAGTAGCTTTAATACCAGTAAATTAGTTATGCACGTAAGAAAATGCACAGATAACCAATTACAGATACCTTTTCACGTTGGAGATAATGCTTCAAGAACATGGTTAATTACTAAAACAGGCAGTGGTTTGAGTTTAAAACATGATCATCGTCATAATGATGGCAGTGATGATGTGTCTACCATGTATGGAGGACATACTATTGAAGCTGGCTGGCCACAAGTGCAAGCATTCACCGCGGATCAATATTCAAAAGCGTTATTTGTTAGTCAAGGGATTCCACAATCAATTGAAAATACATGGCACATGTATATTTACCCTGAAAAATTTACCTATAGGTTAACTCGACCGGGAAGGGAGTTTAGAGTAGATTTTGATTTAACAAAAACGGTTGAACAGCCAATCACTCCATGGGGATATACTGACTAATAAGCGGAAATAAAAAAGCCAGAAACTATGAAGAATAGTTATCTGGCTTAGTTTGCATATGGTTTAGCTTGGAAGCTAAATCAATAGACTATTTTTTCTTTTTTACTGCTTTAGCATTTGGTAAATCAGTAATTGAACCTTCAAAGATTTCAGCCGCTAAGCCGATTGATTCATTTAAAGTCGGGTGAGCATGAATAGTTAAACCAACATCTTCAGCATCTGCGCCCATTTCAACAGCTAAACAAATTTCACCTAACATTTCACCAGCATTGATACCAACAATAGCACCACCTAAAACACGGCCAGTCTCTTTTTCAAAGATTAGCTTAGTTTTACCTTCAGTACGTGCAGAAGCGATAGCACGACCAGAAGCAGCCCATGGGAAGTTAGCAACTTCAATGCTTAAACCTTCTTCTTTAGCTTCACGTTCTGTAACGCCAACCCAAGCCATTTCTGGATCAGTATAAGCAATTGAAGGAATACAACGAGGTTCGAAAGTATGTTTCTTACCTGAGATAACTTCTGCAGCACAATGTGCTTCATGAACTGCTTTATGTGCAAGCATAGGTCT
This sequence comes from uncultured Colwellia sp., assembly GCA_913061365.1. Classification (GTDB taxonomy): domain Bacteria; phylum Pseudomonadota; class Gammaproteobacteria; order Enterobacterales; family Alteromonadaceae; genus Colwellia. The sequence continues at coordinate 49 of CAJXUT010000056.1, read as the reverse complement.
GTCTCTTATACACATCTGACGCTGCCGACGAAGAGGATAGTGTAGATCT
>CAJXUT010000055.1 GCA_913061365.1 uncultured Colwellia sp. | reverse complement strand
CGAGATTCCTCTACGTCTCGTGGGCTCGGAGATGTGTATAAGAGACAGACCTAAATCCGCTTAATATTTATAAAAGTAGAAGTTAAAGAGAAAAAACGGCTTAACAACTCACTTTCTACACAACTTATTTATAAAATTCATAAATGATAGCGTGAACAAGTGAAGGTTGATTAATACTCATGTATACTCATGCGTCTGTAGTGTTTTAATGTTAGCTTAAAACCTATTACGAAGATGTTGTTGTAGTATTTCCTGCCTCATTTATTTATCATTTTTTTTCGGATTTTCGCCATACATGCAATACGCACGCGTATTTATTGATGATATTAGTTATCAATTAGCCCCTCGAATCATTTCTAGTGATGAAATTGAGCAAAGACTTGATTCTGTCTACAAGTCTCTTCATATCCCTAAAGGTCAGCTTAAGGCTTTCACAGGAATAGAGCAACGCCGCTGGTGGAAAGAAGGGTTTCGCTATTCTGACGGTGCAATTGCTGCAGCTAAAAATTGTTTAAACAAAACTAATTTTGATATTAATGACATTGGCGCAATTATTTATACGGGCGTTTGTCGTGAATCATATGAACCGGCAACAGCATGTCGAGTTGCAGCAAAGCTTGGTGCAAATAGCCAAACTATTATTCATGATATTAGTAACGCCTGCCTTGGTGCTATGAATGGCATTATTGATGTAGCCAATAGAATTGAGTTAGGTCAGATTAAAGCTGGTTTAGTTGTATCGTGTGAATCGGCGCATAGCATTGTTGAAAGCAGCATAAAGTATCTTTTAGATAACCCAACGATGGCTGTTTTTGCTAAAACCTTAGCAACTCTTACAGGGGGTTCTGGTGCAACAGCTATTTTAATTACAGATGGTAGTTTTTCTAATAGTTCAAATGCACAAAGACTCAAAGGTCATAAGTTATTAACGGTAACCAGTAGAACATCAGCAGATGATTTTGAAATTTGTCGTTGGGGCATGGAACCAGTTGCTTCAGGCTTATATAAAGAAGTGATGACTACTGATGCTACACTGTTACTTAAAAAAGGCATGCATTTAGGTAATTTAACTTGGCATGATTTTCTTATTGAATCAGGTTGGCAAGGCTCGGAAGTAGATAAACTCATCTGTCATCAAATAGGTGCAGCAAATCGAAAGCATGTACTTGAGCAACTAAACATAAACGAGCAACAAGATTTTATTACTTATCCAACGTTAGGCAATATGGGGACTGTATCACTTCCCGTTACTGCCGCTATAGCAACAGAGCAAGAGTTTCTCAAAAAGAAAGATAAAGTTGCTTTTTTGGGAATTGGCAGTGGCTTAAGTTGTATCATGATGGGGCTTGAGTGGTAAATCTTTAGTTAGTTACTTTTATAAGATAGGAGCCAGCCACTAATAAATAAACAAATAAGAATCAATAACCATTGCCATGGCGGATTTGAAGGTGTGTTTATAGCCACATAGAATGCCGCACGTATGGTTATTAATATTGCGCTAATACCAATAAGAGGTATTGCCCAAAAACTCCACCGATCATTATTTTTAAAAGGGATACATAACAATATCAATAAAACAGTTGATACTAAAACCATTAACCCCCCTGCACCATTTAACATTGCTTGTAACAATGTTTGCATCCCTGGTGTTAATTCCTCCCAAGTATACGCTGTCGCTGTTGCATGATATGACAAATAACTCTCACGAGTTGCATAAACTAAACCACCAATTAACATAGGCACAATGGCTAAACCATGACATATCAACGCTGCTAATTTTAATTGAGACATGTATATATCCTAAAAATAGTAAATGACTTCATTTAGTTGCAATTGATTTACTCATCAAAAGTTAACTGTTCTAACGAAGTAGCGTATATTAACGAGTCTTGAACTGCTTTCAAACCATCTAGCATTATTATTTAAAGAGACATGATGAAAAATATGACAACACCACTAGAGCGAATCACAATTGAACCAACCAATACCGCCGCTTCTTGTGTTATTTGGTTGCATGGCTTAGGAGACTCAGGTGCCGGCTTTGCGCCTGTTGTACCGTTTTTAAACCTTCCTCAAAGTCACGATATTCGCTTTATCTTTCCACATGCCCCAGAACAGGCTGTTACTATTAATGGTGGCTTTGTTATGCCAGCGTGGTATGACATTAAGCATGATGATTTACATAACCGAGCAGATATGAATGGTGTATTGAAGTCTGAATGTTTAATACAGGCTTTAATACAAGAACAAATTGATAGTGGAATTCCTTCTGAAAAAATTATTCTTATGGGCTTTAGTCAAGGTGGCGTTTTAAGCTTGTTCACCGGATTGCGCTATGAACATAAATTAGCCGCAATCATAGGATTGTCTTGTTACCTTCCAATAAAAGATGAACTACCCACTGAATTAAGTGTTGCTAATAAAGATACGCCTATTATCCAACAACATGGTGAACTTGATGATGTTGTCCCCGTGTCATCAGGAAAATTAGCACATGAATTAATTAAAAACCAGGGATACAAAGCGCAATGGAAAACATATCTAATGGAGCACAATGTTTTACCTGAACAATTAGAATATATTGGATCATTATTATCTGATTATCTTTTAAAGTAGAGTTTTTTGATTAACTATATTGAGTAACTAGTATTCCTTTCGTATTTTGTATGTTTTGCTGTATCCCTTATTGTATATGCGTTTGTGCTTTTTAACTTCATCTATAACTATCACCATTTTCTTGTTGATATGTTGATTTCAATCAAGCTGACAACAACTAATTTAATTGTATTATGATAAAGTAAATGTAGAAATATATGTTCTATTTCACTTCAAAAAGAACATATATTCTTCTTTGCCACCAGTATAATTTTTTATATTAAATGTGGATGCTTCTAATGATAAACGACTCTCGTAAAATCCTTTTCTTCTCCATATCCATCACATTGATCATGTTGTCGATTGTATTCTATTCATTCAACACGGCAAGAAACATTACTGAGCGTTACGCCCCTTTAGTTGACGCTGCATTGGAAATAAAACTTGAAGCAACTACCGCACATTTATGGTTTGAAGAAGCAATTAGCGGTGATGAAACAATTAATATTGAAAAAGTATGGGCTCATTTGGATCAATCTGAATGGTACGCACATGCAATGCTTGAAGGAGGCATTAACAAAGGAGAAAAATTTCTGCCCTTAAAAGATCCTCACTTTCGTCTTCAAATTGAAAAAGCCATTTTAGGTATTCATAACTTTCGTCATATCGCCGAAAAGCGTTGGGCCTCACAAACTACTTCCGGGGTAGGAAGCGACCTTGATCAAGAATTTGATAAATCATTTCTAGAATTTAATCATGCTGCAGATAATGTTGAATCGGCTTTAAAAGGCATTATTATTAATGATCTACAAACATTCAAAACCATGGAACAACTATTAATGGTTTTGGTTTTAATGGTGGGTTTTCTTATTACTCAAATATTATTACGTTACAACAAAAAACTGAACAGACAGATTAGAACACTCAATAAACAAGAAGAAAGTTTACGAATTACCCTTAACTCCATCGGCGATGCAGTCATTGTTACAGACACAGATAGCAGAGTGACTTACATAAACCCTATTGCAAGTAACCTAACGGGCTATACAACTGAACAAGCAATAGGGAAACCATTGACTACCGTTTTTAATATTGTTCATGCACAAACAAGAAAGCCGGCCAGTAACCCAGTTAAAAGTGTATTAAAAACGGGAATGATCGTTGGACTCGCCAATCATACGATGCTTATCGGCAAAGATGGCTCTGAACATCAAATTTCAGATTCAGGCGCACCTATTCATAATCCTGAGGGAGATATTAGTGGCGTTGTACTTGTTTTTCGTGATGTAACTGAAGAATACATGCTGAACGAAGAGCTTATCTCTAGCCAGACATTAATTAAAACACTGTTAAATACAGTGCCAGATATGATTTGGTTAAAAGATAAAAATGGTGCTTACCTCTTTTGTAATAGTAAATTTGAACATTTGTATAATGCTAAAGAGAAAGATATTTTGGGTAAAACAGATTATGATTTTGTCGATAAAAAATCTGCAGATTTTTGCAGGCATACTGATAAAGAAGCGCTAAAGTCTGAAGAAGCTCAGATCTATGAAGAGTTAGCAATATTTGCTGACGATGGACATAAAGAGCTTCACGAAACAATAAAAACCCCCATGATGGACAATAAAGGTAATTTAATTGGCGTATTAGGTATTGCCAGAGATATTACCAACTATAAAAAATCTTTAGAGCAATTAAAACAAAGTGAACTTAGATTAAAAGAGGCTCAATTTTACGCAAAAATTGGTTATTGGGAATTACTAGCAGACAGAAAAACTGCCTGTTGGTCAGAGCAAATGTTTACTTTATTTGGCTTAGATAAAGAGTCAAAAGCTGGCCCTGAAACATTATGCAGCGTGATGAATGATCAAGATATTCCCACTTTTTTAGAATCCATTCAAAAAAGCATTTCTACAGGTAAAGAACATCATATTGAGTATCGGATTGTGCGGGCCAATGATGGTGAAGAACGATGGATAGAGTGTCGCGGAAAGGTTTCAAAAGATACCAATGGAATGGCCATAAAAATATCAGGTTTTATTCAAGATATTACTGATCACAAAAATGCACAAGAAAGACTTCAGTTATCTGCCAGAGTGTTTAATGATACCCATGAAGGAATCATGATCACTGACTCTCAACAGTATATCGTTGACGTTAATCCCGCATTTACTCAAATTACAGGCTATAGCCGTGAGGATATCATTGGAAAGTCTCCTGGTATTTTAAGCTCAGGAAAGCAAAGTCCCAAGTTTTATGAGCAAATGTGGTTATCCGTTAAAAATTATGGCTATTGGCAAGGAGAAGTTTGGAATAGAACAAAAATGGGTGAATTGTATGCTGAATTACTCACTATTTCATCGTTAACTAATGATAATGATGAAGTGACACACTATGTTGGTGTGTTTTCAGACATAACTATAAGTAAGCGTCATCAAGATCAGCTTAATCTTATGGCTCATTATGACGTACTAACTAAGTTACCAAATCGTGCCTTATTTGTAGACCGTTTTAATCAATCTATAGCGCACAGTATACGTACTGGGCATCAACTTGCGGTATGCTTTTTAGACTTAGATGACTTTAAACCGGTGAACGATAACTTTGGTCATGAAGCAGGAGATCGCTTGTTGATTGAAGTTGCAGAACGCATCACAAGTTGCATCAGAGAAGAAGATACCGTGTCACGGCAAGGGGGCGATGAATTTGCCATTTTACTAAATGATATAGAATCGCCTTCTCAATATGAAAAAACTATGAAGCGCATTCATAAAGCACTAGCCCAACCCTATTTCATTGACGATATTCAACATAACATTACAGCATCAAGTGGCGTTACATTATATCCAACAGATAATGGCGATATAGATACTCTGTTACGCCATGCAGATCATGCAATGTATCAATCAAAATTATCAGGGAAACATCGTTTTATCCTTTATAGCCCTGATTCTGACCAACGAATAATTGAAAAAAACATTCAGTTAGGTGAAATTGAACAAGCGTTAATAAATCATGAATTTCAGTTATATTACCAGCCAAAAGTTAACATGGTTACTGGTGATGTATTTGGCGCTGAAGCCTTAATACGATGGATTCATCCTAAGAAAGGAATTATTCCACCACTCGACTTTTTACCACTTATTGATGACACACCATTAGAGATAAAAGTGGGTGAATGGGTTATTAACCAGGCATTATTACAATTAGATTATTGGCAACAAGAAGGCATTAGGCTTGAAGTGAGTGTTAATATTTCTTCAAATCACCTGCTCTCTCCTACTTTCATATCAACACTTGAACAATCTTTAGCCGAGCATCCATCGATTGAACCATTGCATTTGCAATTAGAAATATTGGAAAGCTCTGCATTAGGCGATACCAATACCATCACAGATATCATTGAAACATGCCAAACTAAATTAGGCGTAAGTTTTTCACTTGATGATTTTGGCACAGGCTATTCGTCATTAACCCACTTAAGAAGTTTACCGGTTGAAACCATTAAAATTGATCAAACATTTGTTCGTGATATGTTAGACGACCCAAGTGACTATTCTATCATTGACGGTGTTATTGCCTTATCTAAATCTTTTGATAAGAATGTTATTGCTGAAGGTGTAGAAAGTACCAAACATGGTCTGATTCTTTTACTTATGGGGTGTGATAAAGCGCAAGGTTATGCGATTGCTAAGCCTATGCCTAGTAATATGTTTATTAGCTGGCTTCAAGATTATATTCCAAATGAAGACTGGTGTGTTTGTGGTCAAAAGAAACGCAATCATAAAGAAAGTAGTCTAGAAATATTTAACATTCTTAGTCAGCAATGGAAAACTAAATTTCACAATACTGTCGAATCATTGCCTCAGGATGAGACCCCTTGGCCTATTCTGGACAGTAAAATGTGTCATTGTGCAAGTTGGTTACATCAAAGAAAACAAGAGAGACTATTTGATAGAGAGAATATACAGCGTCTCGATAAATCCCATAATGAAGTTCACAGAATTGCTAAAACAATTCAACTTAAACACCAGACAGGCAATACTAAATCATTACAAGAGTTGTTAAAGGAACTAGACATTGCCTATGAGAATATGAGTGAAGAAGCGAAGTTATGTGAATAGATTATTGCGTGCAACAGTTAGCCATTATCAGTTTCGCTGCCAATATTTTATATCACTTGCTCCATACTTTTCCGCCTATAAATTTATAGGCGGGCGTCCCATTGACTAACGTATCTCGTGCAAAGGTTTGTTCACACTTAGGGCAAATACAGGGGATTAATGTATAGTTTCGACTGATTCGCTCTTTGAAGCATTTTACCAAAGTGCCCTTGCCGCCTTTAAGATATTTATAAAGGCGTGTATTACAGGCCTTACAAAAAACATCAATGGTTTTACTCGGGCCTTTTGAACTGGGCTTTGCCATGGTCTTAGCTCTACTTATGTGTTGCTAATTTTTCTATATTGAGTTCACTCAGCTTATTTGCGATATCAACAGCGGCCGACTTAGGTGTGATATCTTCATCAACGTGTAAAATTTTTCCTTCTTTAGAAATATAAAATGTGACACGGCTGGCTACTCTAAAAAAATTCAAAACATCGTAAGCCTTAGCTATTTCTTTTGTTGGGTCACTTAGCATAGGAAAGTCTGCACCTGTTTTTTCTGCAAAATCTCGATTATCATCAAGTGGGTCGACACTCACCATAAAATAACTAACATTGTATTTTCTAATTAAATGCCCTTGTTCAATTAATGACTTACATTCAAAAGTGCATCCCCGCGTGTTCGCCATAGGATACCAAGCAACAACAATAGCTTGTTTGCCTTGATAATCACTTAATTGGTAAAAGTCTCCTGTAGTTGCTTGTAAATTAAAGTCAGGTGCTTGCATGCCAACAGTTAAGTCGGTTGCATAAGATTGCATTCCAGTAAAAAATAAAAAAGCCAAATTTAGTTTCAAAATAAAATATAGTTTGCGTTTTGTAATCATGTTTAATTGCTTCTTAGCTTTAGTGTTAGAATGATGAATTAGGTTGTTTTAAAAATTCAATTTCATCTTCAGTAGACTTTCTACCTAATATTACATTTCTGTGAGGGTATCGCCCAAACCTTTTTATGATGTCGGCATGCTTTAATTCAAACTCATAATTACTTTCGATACCATTTTCTTTATATAACGAACAGGCTTGTTGATGAATAACTAATGATTCACTATGCATAAATGGCATATAAAGAAAACTACGCTGAACTGTATTGAGTTCTAGATCAGCACCAACAGCAATAGCTTGTTGAGATAGGGCCAGTGCTAATGCATCTTGTGAGAATGATTTAGCGGTATCTCTATACATATTTCTAGAAAACTGATCTAATATAATTATTTCTGCTAACCGCCCAAAGGCATTATTACGCCATTGATACAATTCACATTGACTAGCCTGTTGATGAATATTTTCAAACTTTTTTAAAATCAAATTATCTAATGCATCATCTTTTTGCCACCATTGCGCAGGTGTAAGCTCTTCGAACCAGAATTCTACAATTTTTTTATACATTGTTTTCCCCAACAGGTTTTGCTTCTCTTAATTTGCGGGTTATCGCTGGTATATCGGTATAACTTTGAGTTTCATTAATATCTGAAGTTAATTGATTATAGTCTAAATTATGGTTTGAAGAATCATCATCGACAGCTGAGGTCAATTTAATACTATTAGATTCTGATGAGAACGGAATAATACCAGAAGCAACGATTAAGATTTCTATTTCTGAAGACAAGCTGGGATCTAACGTTACACCAGGGACAATAAGTACAGACTTATTGGTAATTTTTTCTCTTATGTGAGCAATTAATCCATTGAATGTAGATAGTTTAGGTTCAGATTTACAAAACAGTTGAAAGATAATCCCCTTAGCAGTATCAATATTTGCTATAGAAACAAGTGGGTTGTTCAGCGCTTGATCTAAAGCCTCAAACGCTAACTCTTCTGTATCAGCTTTTCCTACACCTAAAATTGATTCACCTTCATAAGATAAGATACTAGAGAAATCATTTTTATCAACATTTACATAGCCTGTTTCTGTTAGCATTTGTACCAAAGAGACAAGCAAGTTTTTTAGTACTTCATTACTTTGATTAAACGCGGCAAATAATCCAATACTTTTACCTAAGCCTTGCAAAAGTAAATCGTTAGATAGCGTAATATATGCATGAACAGGCGCTTGAATATCTTTTATTCCCTGTAGAGCAAAATCCATACGCATTTTACCTTCTGATTCAAAAGGTAAAGTAACGATAGCTAAACAATTTATATCTAACTCTCGGGCAATACGAGCAACAAAGGGGCTAGCTCCCGTTCCTGTACCACCACCTAACCCTGCTGTGATAATGACAATATCACTTTTCTTTAACGCATTGGTTAATAACTCAGTACTTTCCTCAGCCGCTTTTAAACCAATTTCAGGATTAGAGCCAGCACCATAACCCTTAGTTAAATTTTCACCGATTAAAATTTTGTTTTCTACCAGCAAATTATTTAAGGCTGCTAGATCAGTATTTACAGCGATTAAGTTTACGTGCTCAGACAAACCATTTTCATATAACATATTTATAGTATTGCAACCGCATCCTCCAATACCAACAACAGTGATAAGTAGTTCAGGGTTCGAATGAATAAGCTCTTTCATAAAATTTCCTAATGCATTTTCTATAAATTGTTTAGCACATAAGCCAAGTTAATTTGAGTTACGAGCAAGAGTGACGTACTAATTTATGCTTATTTAACACAATATTTTGTCGTTAATTTATATGATCAACTCTTATTATAATGATCAATTTTTCAATCTGCCATCTTAATAAATAACTCTGCTGCATTATTTTTACACAATAAAATCACAAAACTCTAAATCATAAAAAATTATTCGTTTAAAAAACACTCTCACCATTTTAAAAGAGATATAAAGGAAGTGAATATTCACTTTAACTACCAGTAGAGTTGTCAGGGTTGTTGTGTCAGTCATACAAGGGGTTGTCAGGGTTATATAAATACACGCATTAAGAGTTGTTAGGGTTATTACTGTCTTTACATGAGAGGTTGTTAGAGTTATAGTGATTTTAACTAGAATTTCGTTAAAAGAATTAGATATGAAGTACCCTATAATTTTCAGTTCACAAAATAATGATGATGTTTATCAAGTGTTAGTACCTGACCTTCCAGGTTGTTCAACCAATGCAAATTCAATTGATTTGGGATTAGAAAAAATAAGTCAAAGTATTAAGTCTCATCTAGAAATATTGGCAGAGTATGGCGAAGGAATTCCATCTGCGGTGAGCATAGATAAGCATAGAGAAAAATATAAACTCGAGAACCCGCATACCTATTCACAACTAATTTGGGCTGTTGTAGATATTGATATAACGGCTTATTTGGGAAAGAGTCACAAGATTAATGTCACCTTGCCTGAATTATTAATTAAACAGATAGATGAATGTGTGAGTAAAAGTTCAGCATATAAAACTCGTTCTGGCTTTATTGCTAGTGCTTGCTTAATTGAGTTAAGAAAATGAGTTTACGTTAAGTTAATAATTTAATGTGAACTAGCGGATAAGTCGGGTGATTATCAACTCTAATTAGATTTGATAATGTTTTACAAAGCGCTTTTACTTGCTCAATAATAGACTACAAAAGTAAGGTTTTTCGTAGTACTAAGGGATTACTATATTATTGATACTAATACTTTTACTTCAGTGATTTAGGTTTAATGTATAGTATCTCTAAAAGCTTAATACAGCGTAGATAAGTCAATTTCAGTCGCTGCAGCTTTAATTTTATCTTGTACTGACATACTGTCATCTTGATAGAAGTTAAGTTGAGCTATTTTAGGGATTGGCAAAAGCTGTTCTAGTGATGCTATATTCTCAACTAAACAAGACATTGACTCAGCACTAGCATTATTAGCAATCCATGCAACACATCGTAAACCATCTGAGATTATTGCCTGATACGTTAATAACGCATGGTTTAAACAACCTAATTTCATATTAACCACTAAAATAACATCTTGTTGAGTAAGCTGTACAAATTCAGATAAGAAAACATGTTTTTGATCTGAGGTACTATTTATATGTATTGGTAAACGCCAGCCACCTGCTCCTTCAGTAATGTTAATATCTGCATCTAAGGAAATAAGTTCAGCAAAGCCTTTTTCGATTTCTGCAATTGAAATTGCTCTATTTTCATTTGAAGCCGCAATATGGGGAGCAATAGCCGCTTCAAAGGTGATGGGGTTAACAGCGCTTATATGCTGTTCACAATTGCTAAATTCAGTTAATAATTGCGCATCTTCATTGGTTAGTTGCCCATTAATATTATCGCAGCCTGCTGCAATTGGCTTATATACAGCTACCCTTTTGCCTTTACTTAGCAACGCTTGTGTAAGTGCACAAGCAACAAAAGTTTTACCTGCATCGGTATCTGTAGCGGTAATAAAAAAATTTTTCATTGTCGATATTTATCTCAAATAGGGATTGTTTCTAAGTAACTTAATTATTTAATTTCACTACAAGGCCAGAATACAATCGGTATGTAGCTGGATATATACCGCTAGGCTCAAGAAAGTCTTGATAATGCTCTGTCATAGCAAACCATTTTTCTTTGCCTGATAAACCACGATTACGCTTTTTCGGTAAATGATTAGCACCTAAGCCCTTCAATTCACGCGCTAAATGGATAACATTTTGATATTCAAGCACAATATCTTGGCACTTATGCTCTACTATACTCGAAGCATCCGTATTAAAAAGCTGATTTAATTCATCTTCTTTTTTAAAGTCGATTACATGTTGATCATCATCAACTTGCTTCCATGAAGATTTTAACTCATGTAAAGTGCCATCAACTAATGTGGTAAAAATAATTAAACCACCAGGTTTTAATACACGTAACATTTCGGCAATAGCTACATCAAGTGGATCACACCATTGAATAACAAGATTAGAATAAATAAAGTCGACACTTTCATCTTGTAATGGAATTTTGTGTACATCTGCTTCAATCCAATTAATACTTTTATTTCGACTTTCTTGGGCGAAATGAAGCATACCTTTAGACAAATCTAAACCTATAACTTGGTTATATGAACTGGCTAATAGATCCGTAAAAAAACCTGTGCCCGAACCTAAATCTAGAACAGTGAGGTTATTTTTATTGGGTAACCAAGGCATTAAATGCTTGCCTGAAAATCGTTGTAATCTGGCTGAAATGTCGTAAGAGCGGCTAGCAGAGCCAAAACTTTGTGCTATTTTCGCTTTATTATTTGTGTGTGGCACTGTTGAAGTCATGAAGACTACCTTACTTTTATCTACAAAGTGCTTTATTTAAACATCTTGCTAAGTGATTGATATCACTTTGATTATGATTACTACATATGGTAACACGTAACCGTGAACTACCAATTGATACCGTTGGCGGACGTATAGCAGTAAGCCAAAGTCCTTGTTTTTTTAATTGTTCACTAACGTTAAGAGCTTTTTGTTCATCTCCTACAATAATGGCATGAATTGAAGAAGTTGTAGGTATCACTTCAATGCTTGGATCAAGTAGTTTAATGAACAACGCGCTTAGCTCAATTATTTTATCACGACGCCATTGTTCTTGCTGAATAAGGTCAATACTTTTAATCGTAGCCCATGCAAGTGCAGGAGAAATAGCCGTTGAATATATATAGTGTCTAGCAAAGTTAATTAAGTATTCATGAACATTTTCATCACACGCTAAAAAAGCCCCACTAGTGGCAATAGCTTTTCCAAATGTTGCCATGGTAATATCAGCTTGGTTATCGCCTGATAATATACTTGCACTACCTTGACCTTGCTCGCCAATTACACCAATGCTGTGAGCATCATCAACATAAAGCCAAGCATCATTAGTTTTAGCAACTTTGGATAGTTCAGCAAGTTCAGCTTGATCGCCGTCCATACTGAAAACACCTTCAGAAGCAATTAGTTTATTTTGACTATCGCTACTAGCTAATAAGTGAGTTAATTGTTCTACATTATTATGAGCAAAACGTTTTACTTTAGCCTTACTTTCGAACGCACCATCAATCATTGAAGCATGAGATAGTTTATCTAAAAAGAAATGTGCTTTGTTTTGTCCAACTTCTTGGCCTAATGCATGAAACAGCGCTACATTGGCGGAAAAGCCACTAGTGAAAAGCAAACAACGTGGTTTGTTTAACCACTGACACACTTTATCTTCTAACGCCTGATGTGCGTAATGAAAACCCGTGACTAAACTTGATGCACTTGCACATAAACCAAAGCGCATAGCGCCTTCTTCCATCGCTTTATTTATTTCACTATGGTTATTTAGCCCTAGATAATCATTAGAAGAAAAGTTGAGATATGACTTTCCGTCAACATGTATCAAAGTACCTTCGTGTTGACCTACACTTTCTGTAGACTGCACACAAACTCGTTGTCGGTAACGAGCTTGTGATTTTTGAGCCGTTATTTGCCCCGAAATAAAATCAAATGCCATTGTAGCCTTCGTCTTATTAGTGAGCAGCGTCGTAAAACAAGTCTTTATGTTGCTCGTTCACTAAAGAAGTTTTAAGCGCTTTATCTTGTGACACACTTTCATCTTCAATAGTTTCAGTATTAATACCAAGTTTTTTGAATAATTCAGTATCTGCATCAGTTTCAGGGTTTTCTGCGGTTAATAATTTACAACCATAAAAGATTGAATTAGCGCCAGCGAGGAAACACAGCGATTGCATTTGCTCATTCATTGCTGAACGACCTGCTGATAGTCTTACATGGGATTTTGGCATCATAATACGAGCAACCGCAATACAACGAATAAAATCAAAACTTTCTAAGTCTTCAACGTTTTCTAGTGGTGTACCTTCAACTTTTACTAACATGTTAATAGGCACACTTTCTGGTTGTTTTGGTAAATTGGCAAGTTGTATTAATAAAGAAGATCTGTCTACCGCTTTTTCACCTAGACCTACAATACCACCACTACATACTTTCATACCGGCACTTCGCACATTAGATATAGTGTCTAACCTATCTTGAAAGGTACGAGTGGTGATGATTTGGTTGTAATGTTCAGGTGACGTATCAAGATTATGGTTATAATAATCTAAGCCAGCCTCTTGTAATTGTTCAGCCTGTTTTTCATCTAGCATACCTAACGTCATACAAGATTCCATACCTAAGGCTTTAACACCTTTTATCATATCAAGCACGATTGGCATATCACGTTCTTTCGGATTTCGCCAAGCAGCGCCCATACAAAAACGAGTAGATCCCATTGCTTTAGCTTTTTCTGCAGCTTCTAATACTTTTTGTACTTCTAGTAAACGCTCTTTCTCTAAATCAGTTTTATTACGAGCACTTTGCGAGCAGTATTTACAATCTTCAGGGCATGCACCTGTTTTAATCGATAATAATGTACTGACTTGTACTTCATTAGCATTGAAATGCTGACGGTGAACTGTTTGAGCTTGAAACATTAAATCATTGAAAGGTAGAGCAAATAGTTCTTCTACCTCTTTAACATTCCAATTGTGTCGTACTACTGAATTATTATTCGTTGAGTCGTTATCTGTGGTTTTTTCTGCTGACGTTAAAGACATAATACTCGTTTGCATCTATATAATTTAACGGGTAGTCTAGCGATCACTATATTAATGTCAACAATAAAAACGACTTTCGGTTTACATATGAGCAAAAAACAACCAACCCAATCTTTATCTACCCACTCTAATGAAGACTTATTGGCATATGATAAGCAACATGTATGGCACCCTTATACCTCAATGTCATCTCCATTACCTTCATATCTTGTTGAAAGTGCAAATGGTGTTCACATAAATCTTGCAAGTGGTGATTCACTTGTTGACGGTATGTCATCTTGGTGGTCTGTACTTCATGGTTATAATCACCCTAAGCTAAATTCTGCACTCGCTGAGCAGTCAGCAAAAATGTCACATGTAATGTTTGGTGGTTTAACGCATTCAAGTGCTATAACGCTATGTGAAAAGTTAATCAAATTAACACCACAAGGGTTAGAGAAAGTCTTTCTATGTGATTCAGGATCAGTTTCAGTAGAAGTCGCCATGAAGATGGCATTACAATACTGGCACAGTAAAGCACAACAATTAGACATTCCTTTAACTAAAACTAAGCTTCTCACCGTTAAGAATGGCTATCATGGTGACACATTTGCGGCGATGTCTGTGTGTGATCCCGTAACAGGTATGCATCAAATCTTTGAACAAGTATTGATGAAAAACTATTTTGCCCCACCACCGAGTATTAATTTTGGCGAGCAATGGCACAGCGATGAGACTAAAGCACTTTCGCAATTATTCGAACAACATCATCATGAACTAGCAGCCTTTATTATAGAGCCTATTGTACAAGGTACTGGCGGAATGCGCTTCTACCACCCGCAATATTTAAAAACTTGTCGAGAGTTATGTGATCAATATGACGTTCTTCTCATAGTTGATGAAATTGCTACTGGCTTTGGTCGAACTGGTAAATTATTCGCTTGTGAGTGGGCTGACATTAGCCCTGATATTATGTGTTTAGGTAAAACCCTCACAGGTGGTTATATGACATTAGCGGCAACATTATGCAGCAATGATATAGCAAACACTATTAGTACAGGGGAAGCTGGATGCTTTATGCACGGCCCTACATTTATGGGCAATGCGTTAGCATGTGCAGTTGCTAATGCTAGTATAGATTTGTTATTTGAAAATAATTGGCAAGCGCAAGTTCAAGATATTGAGACTAAGTTAAGAGAATTATTTTTACCCTTTAAAAAATGCAACAGAGTAAAAGATGCGCGTGTATTAGGTTCTATCGCCGCGGTTGAATGTACTCAAGCTGTAAACGTAGCCGTTATACAAAAGCGTTTTGTGGAATTAGCCGTTTGGATCCGCCCTTTTGGTTCTCTCATCTACATAATTCCACCACTTATCATTAATGCAGAACAGCTAACGACTTTGGCGAATGCTATTGAGACTGTATTAGAAGAAGATGATTGTTTTATTGGTGAAGTCGCAAAAAGCTAACTTATGATTATCGAAGTTATCACTATATTCTCACTTCAGATTTAGCCATTTAAAGTGTGATGTAATATTAAAGAGAGCCAAATAAGGTTGATAACCAGTAGAAAGTACAAATTATAGTGAGTATGATCACTGTGCCTTCTGCTGCGATACTTCTCTATCAGCATTGATCCATAACTGCCAGCAGCACTAAACCAAATCACAAGGTACAAATAACCTGTCAAGGGTGTTAACCAAAACTGTCTAATTTCAATATCATGATATCGCAGAACACCATAACTAACTTCTGGAGCGGCATAAACTGACATAACCAGAGCAAATAAAAATAAAACCCAGCTTAGCAACGCTAATACTTGTGCTAAATAAAACCACACATCAGGAGACTCTCTCCTTTCTTTGGTTTTATTTCGAGTCATTTGTTCTGATTTCATACTATTTTATCCAGATTTGCGCCTTTTTAAACTTACAAAGACACTTTTTTAATTATTGTTAATTAATTTAGTAAGTTTTGCTTGTTAAACATGAAAGTCACGGTAACATAACCCCCTTAAAAAATTCAGAACATTTGATAAAATATAAGAGGTCATTACATGTCAGTTATATCAATTACTGATGTATTAGCAGGAAAATATCCTGTTGATGAAACTATTACCGTACACGGCTGGATCAGAACTCGCCGTGATTCAAAAGCAGGTATTTCTTTTTTAGCTATTCATGATGGCTCTTGCTTTGATGCTATTCAAGCAATTGTGCCTAATGATCTTAATAATTATCAAGAAGAAATTCTTAAGTTAACTACTGGCTCTTCTGTTAAAGTCACTGGTATCTTAGTGGAATCTCCAGGTAAAGGGCAATCTTTCGAGATTCAAGCAACCGCGGTTGAAGTATTAGGTTTTGTTGAAGATCCTGATACTTACCCTATGGCAGCAAAACGTCATAGTATTGAGTTTTTACGTGAACAAGCCCATTTACGTGCACGAACCAATATTGGTGGTGCAGTAACTCGTGTTCGCAATTGCTTAGCGCAAGCTATTCATCGCTTTCTACATCAAAAAGGTTACTTTTGGATCAGCACACCACTTATAACCGGTAGTGACTGTGAAGGCGCTGGAGAAATGTTTCGCGTAAGTACTTTAGATATGGAGAACTTACCTCGTGATGATAAAGGGCAAGTTGATTACAGCCAAGATTTCTTCGGTAAAGAAACCTTTTTAACTGTTTCTGGACAGTTAAATGTTGAAACTTATTGTAACGCGTTATCAAAAGTTTATACTTTTGGTCCAACATTTAGAGCGGAAAACTCTAATACTTCTCGTCACTTAGCTGAGTTTTGGATGGTTGAACCTGAAATTGCTTTTGCAAACTTGTCAGACGCAGCAGATTTAGCCGAAGAGATGTTAAAGTATGTGTTACAAGCGGTATTAGATGAAAGAAGTGATGATATTGCTTTCTTCCAACAACGTGTTGATAAAACCGTTATCGACCGTTTGAACTCTGTAATTAACACAGACTTTGTTCGTTTAGATTATACCGATGCCATTACTATTTTAGAGCAATGTGACAAGAAATTTGAAAATCCTGTTTCTTGGGGCGTAGATTTAAATTCAGAGCATGAACGTTATTTAGCAGAAGAGCATTTTAATGGCCCTGTAGTTTTACAGAACTACCCTAAAGACATTAAATCTTTTTACATGCGTTTAAATGATGATGGTAAAACTGTTGCCGCTATGGATATTTTAGCACCAGGTATTGGTGAGATTATTGGTGGTAGTCAACGTGAAGAACGTCTTGATGTATTAGATAGTCGTTTAGAAGAAATGGGCTTAGATACTGCAGATTATAGTTGGTATCGTGATTTACGTCGCTATGGCACTGTACCTCATTCAGGGTTTGGTTTAGGTTTTGAACGTTTAGTTGCCTATGCTACCGGTATGCAAAATGTTCGTGATGTGATCCCTTTCCCAAGAACACCAAATAATGCTGACTTTTAGTTAGACATTAATCTCTTTGCTTATTCTTGTGTGAATAAGCAAAGAGAGCGCTATTTATTAT
>CAJXUT010000054.1 GCA_913061365.1 uncultured Colwellia sp. | reverse complement strand
GAGTAAATAACTTTAAATAAGTTAGCAGTTTTTGTATTAGAAAACAGATCTATATCATAGTTTTGCTTGAGTAAAGTAGATTGCTAAATCGATAAAAAACCACCGTTAACCATTGCACCTTTTAATACTTTTGTGATTTATATCAATAAATTTCACCCTTTATTTGGGAAAGTATGATCTTAGGCAAAAAATAATTATCACCTTTCTTATAGACTAGCTATTCGGTAAAAACAGTGTTTGGAAAACTAATATGAGTTCATCAATAATAAAGCGAATATACAGCATTATGGCAATAACATTAATGCTTTTTATACAAGTAAATCAAAGCTATGCCGATGAAAACTCATTATCAGAAGCACGAAAATCAGAACTAGTTCATATAGTAAAACAAGATTGCGGATCATGTCATGGCATGACTTTAAAGGGGGGATTAGGACCAGCATTGCTGGTGGAAAACTTACAAAATAAGCCTCTTTTATTTATCCAGAATACTATTTTATATGGTCGTGCTGGCACCGCGATGCCGCCTTGGAAAAATCTATTAACAGAACAAGAAGTGCTGTGGATTTCTGAACAGTTAAAAGACGGAAAAATAATTGCTCAAGCTGAGTAAAACTAAATAACCAAAAAACAATTTATTTACTAAATATAACAATAAAAAATATAAGTACATTGAAGGATGACTAATGAAAACTAACTTATTTAAACTAGCAAGCGTTGCAGTACTTGCAAGTATTGTTTCTGCATGCGCGAGTTACACAACAACGGATGCTGCTGTTACTGAATTGCGTGCAACGGGAGACATGGGAGTCATTATTGAACGTGCAACAGGTCAAGTACAGGTTGTTAACCATAGTCATCAAGAAGTATTAGCAGAAATTGATGGATTAGGTGACTTATCTCACGCATCTATTGTTTATTCACGTGATCAACGTTATGCCTATGTTTTTGGTCGTGATGGCGGCTTAACTAAAATTGATATTCTTAAAGACAAAATAGCTAAACGAGTAATACAGTCAGGTAACAGTATTGGTGGTGCAATTAGCCAAGACGGTAAATTGGTTGCAGTATCGAACTACACTCCCGGTGGCGTAAAAGTATTTAATAGTGAAACGCTTGAACTTGTCGCGACTATCGACAGTTCAGTATTAACCACTAAACCGAAAAACAAAGATGGCAGCTCTGTTCGCTCAAAAGTAGTGGGCTTAGTTGATGCACCAAATAACAAGTTTATTTTTAGCTTATTTGATAGCCATGAAATTTGGATTGCTGACTTCTCTGATATTGAAAAAAATAAAGCACCTAAATTAACTAAGTTTACTGATATTGGTTTATTCCCGTACGACGCTTTAATTAGCCCTGATGGTCGCTATTACATAGCAGGATTATTTGGTGAAGATGGCATGGCGCTAATTGACTTATGGCATATAGAAAAAGGCGTGAAACGTATTTTACCTAATTACGGTAAAGGTGAGCAGAAACTTCCTGTTTATAAAATGCCACATTTAGAAGGTTGGGCAATGGCAGGTGATTACGCATTTATGCCAGCAGTTGGTCAGCATAAAGTGCTTGTGGTAAATACTAAAACATGGGAAAAAGTCACAGAAATTCCAGCGCACAGTCAACCAATTTTTGTTATGGCACAACCTGATAATCGCCAAATCTGGGTAAACTTTGCCTATCCAGACAACAACACTATTCAGGTATTTAACACTGAGACATTCGAATTAGTAAAAACTTTAACACCTGGCCCAGCCGTTTTACACATGGAGTTTACCCCACGTGGTGAGCATGTGTGGATGTCAGTTCGCGATAGCAATGAAGTACAAGTGTACGATACTAAAACGCAAACTTTGCTTAAAACCATGCAATCAAAAAGCCCGAGCGGAATTTTCTTCACCAATCGTGCACATCACATAGGGCTATAATTATGACGAGTATCAGCGTGAGTATTTCACAGTTACAACAAGACATTATTAATAATAGCCAGAAAGGCTTCCCTTTAACTAATCAGCCATATAAAACTATTGCTCAGCAGCTAGCACAGGTTAATATTGAAACGACTGAATATGAAGTATTTCAAGCCATTAAAGAATTAGATAGCCAAGAAGTGTTGTCTCGTATTGGTCCTGTATTTGATCATAAAAAAGCGGGAGCAAGTACTTTAGCTGCACTTGCTGTTCCGCCAAAAGATCTAGATAAAGTTGCTGGAATTGTTAACCAATTTGAACAAGTAAATCATAATTACGGTAGAGAGCATACTTATAACCTATGGTTTGTCGTTACTGCCAAAGATATGCTGGCACTAAATAGTACCTTAGAGAACATTGAGTTACTGACAGGTTTACCTATTTTAGTGTTACCAATGGAAGCTTCATATCATATTGACTTAGCCTTCAGTATTAATGTTACCGGATTAGAAAGCCCTACTTCTAACCAACAATGCAATGAGCTAATTACTCAAAATAGCGATAACATCACTTGCTTAACCGATAGTGAGAAAACTAACTTACGCAGCGCTATTGAAAAAGGTTTACCTGTGCATTTGTCTCCTTATCAAGTTATTGCCAAACAACTTGGTTTAACAGAGCAACAAGTACAAATGCAAATATCTTTGTGGCAAAAAGAAGGGTTAATTCGTCGTTTTGGCCTAGTTATTAAACATAGAAAAATTGGCTACGATGCAAATGCCATGGTTGTTTGGAATATTCCTAATGACGATATGGATAAAGTTGCATTAAAATTAGCGAAATGTGATCCAGTTTCACTGTGTTATCAACGCCCTCGTCGTCTGCCAGATTGGCCTTATAATTTGTTTTGCATGATTCATGGCACAGATAGAAAACTCGTTTTACAACAAATAGACCAAATAACTGAGCAGCTTGGACTTGAATCAATAGAGAATGATATTCTGTTTAGCTTTAAAGCCTATAAACAACATGGTGCTCGCTACGGAAAAAAGCAAAGTAATGAAACCGCCAAGAAAGGACAAGCCCATGGATAAACGTAGAAAGTGTCAAACAGTTGAGTTGACTGAACTAGAAAAAAAACTAATCAACTTACTACAGCACGGCTTGCCTGTTTGCGAACGTCCTTTCGCTCAAATTGCTGAAGAAGTAGGCAGTACCGAACAAGCTGTCATTGAGTGCTTGAATAATTTACGTAGTGAGAAAGTTCTGACCCGTTTTGGTCCTATGTTTGATGCGGCAAGTTTAGGTGGTGCTTTTACCTTAGCGGCATTAGCCGTTCCTGAAGAAGACTTTGACAGTGTGACAGAACAAGTTAATAGCTTTGATCAAATAGCACATAATTACCGCCGAGATCATGATTTTAATATGTGGTTTGTTATCGCCACTGAATCAGCTGAAGAAATTGAGCGCGTAGTGCAAGCCATTGAAAAAAAAACAGGCTTAAAAGTACTTAACGTACCAAAATTAAGAGAGTTCTATGTGAATTTATATTTGCCCGTTTAACAAGTTAGCCATAACCATTGGTAATACTTGTGAATTAACAAATACAATCCTCACATCCAACAGAGTTTAGATTATGTCCACAACCACTCAAGAAAAAATAACCAAAGACAAACTTAGCGAACAAGAAAGACAATACATTTTACTCACTCAAAATGGCTTGCCTATTATTGAAAAACCTTATCACGCCATTGCTGAGCAAATGAACATCAGTGTTGAGCAAGTACTAAACTTGACTAAAAGCATGCAAGAGCGAGGCATCATAAGACGTATTGCCGCTGTGCCTAATCATTATAAATTAGGTTATCAATATAACGGTATGACTGTATGGGATATTAATGATGAGCAAGCAGAAGAGTTTGGCAACGCCGTTGGTCAACTTCCATTTGTTAGTCATTGTTATTTAAGACCACGCTTTTTACCTGAGTGGAATTACAATTTATTTGCCATGGTTCATGGTAAAACAGAAGAATCTATTGCTGAATATAGGGGTCAGATCAAAGAACTGTTAAAAGAAGTATTGGTTACGCGCAAGCATGATTCAGGTCAACACGTCACTTTGCAAAGTAATGATATGTTAACCAGCACAGCAATACTGAAAAAAACAGGTTTGCGTTTAAAAAAGTAATATGAGAAATATTACCTATAATAAAAAATACTAATCGCATTCAGAACAATATCCTTGGTTAAGGTACATACATATTATGTTTAGAATTTCACAATTATTAAAAACACTTCATGACGACATGGTTGAATTTAAACCGGTTCGAGCTCCACGTAAAATGCCCGGTCCTGTGGTTATATGGAATCTTATCCGTCGTTGTAATTTACAATGTAAACACTGTTACTCCACATCACTTGACATTGACTTTAAAGATGAATTATCAACTGAACAGGTAAAAGCAACCATTGATGATTTAAAAGTTGCTCATGTACCTGTGCTAATTTTATCTGGAGGCGAGCCTTTATTACGCCCAGATATTTATGAAATAACAGAATACGCCAAGCAAAAAGGTTTTTATCTTGCCTTATCAACTAACGGCACGTTAATTAACGAAGACAACATTGAAGCGATTAAAGCCGCAGAATATCAATATGTAGGTATTAGCATTGATGGCTTAGAAGAGTTTCACGATGAATTTCGCCGCCAAAAAGGCAGCTTCAAAACCTCAATGCATGCCATAAAGCTTTGTAAAGAAGCCGGCATTAAAGTAGGTATGCGCCTTTGTTTAACACGAGAAAACTTCAAAGATTTACCTGCTATGTTAAACTTAATGGAAGAGAATAATGTTGATAAATTTTACTTATCTCATCTAAATTACTCTGGTCGTGGTAAGCGTAATGCTGAAAATGACGCTATGTTTAAAATGACAAAAGATGCCATGGAGCTTCTATATGAACGTGCTTGGTCACATATCAATCAAGGTATAGAAACTGATTTTGTTACTGGTAACAATGATGCTGATGGTCCATTTTTATTACAATGGGCAACCAAACAATTTGGCGATAAATACCCTGAAGCTATTGCCAATTTAAAACAGCGTTTAATTAATTGGGGCGGTAATTCAAGTGGTATTAATGTCGCTAACATTGATAATACAGGCACAATTCATCCAGATACTTACTGGTGGAATCACCCTATTGGTAACGTGAAAACAGAAAAGTTTTCTGATGTTTGGAAAAATACACAAGATCCATTAATGCTTGGCTTTAGACAAACACCGCGCCCTGTAAAAGGTCGTTGCGCAAGTTGTGACCATTTAGATATTTGTGGTGGCAACACGCGAACACGAGCGTTTGCTCAAGCTGGTGATGCGTGGGCTGAAGATCCTGGATGTTACTTAAACGACGATGAAATTGGTTTTATTCCACCGCCATCAAAGTTTGCAGATGACATAACTAACAAAGAAAACCCAATACAATTTGTTGAAGTTTAACCACAGTAAACAATAATATAACGGATAAAGTTTAATAAATAAGTTATTAAGCAAAAGTTAAAATAATAAACTAATTAAACGCTTGAGTTAGTCCTGAAACATAACTCAAGTGTAATAAGGCAAGAGCATGAATACACCAGCAACAGACGAAGCAAACAATCTTCTTTCAGTAGATAACAAAAAAATATCTGCTCGAGGTAAATCCGTATTAAATAGTGGCGAAGTTGCCTTAGTTGGCTCTGGTCCTGGCGATGCTGAATTATTAACTATTCGTGCTATGCGCTTTATTGAGCAGGCAGAAATTGCTATTTACGATCGTTTAGTTAGTGAAGAAATATTAGCCTTATTACCTGAAAACTGTGAACGTTTTTATGTAGGTAAAGAACAAGCAAAACATTGTGTGCCACAAGATCGTATTAATGAAATATTAGTAGAAGAAGCACGCGCAGGTAAAAAAGTATTGCGTCTTAAAGGTGGAGATCCTTTCATTTTTGGTCGTGGCGGTGAAGAAGCAGAATATATGCTACAACAAGGTGTTAGCTGTCATATATGTCCGGGAATAACAGCGGCTTCTGGCTGTACTACTTATGCAGGTATTCCACTAACGCATCGTGGTGTTGCTCAAGGTTGTACATTCATTACGGGTCATATTCAGAATAACGGTCAGCTTAATTTACCTTGGCAGAGCTTATGCTGTCCAACGCAAACCGTTGTATTTTATATGGGCATAAATACTTTACCTAAAATTGCAGAAAAGTTAGTAGAACACGGGAGAGATGCTAGCACACCTGCTGCATTAATTCGTAAAGGTACTCAGCCTGAACAAAAAACTTACCGCGGCACCATTGGAAATTTAGCAGAGCTAGTTGAAAAACATAATATTACACCGCCAACACTTATCGTTATTGGTGATGTAGTAAACCAATTAACTGAACAACAATTAAAAACTCCTGGCTTTTTAGATGCAAAAGATTATGTTCAAATAGAAGATATTAAAACAGCATAAATAAACTTTACTGCCCTTATTTCTATCATAAACATGCAATAAGGGCACGTTCATTATCTACAGGTTCGTTGTATGAAAAACTCCCTCGCCATTAGCACAGCCCTTGCAATAACTTTATTTATAGCCGCCACCTGCACAACTTCTCAAGCCGCACCCACGAAAAAAATTACGATGTCTGTGGCTGAGAAAGTAGCAGCTAAAAAGCTTTATCAAGCACATTGTCAAAGTTGTCATGGTACTGACCGTTTAGGGGCAATGGGTCCTGCATTATTACCTGAAAACTTAGCGCGATTTCGAAAAAACAAAGCGATTAAAGTGATCAATAATGGTCGTGCTGCTACCCAAATGCCTGCTTTTAACAGTGTTTTATCAAAAGCTGAAATAGACAGTTTAGCGAGCTATATTTATACATCATCAAAAGCATCACTTAGCTGGACAGTTGCTGATATAAACGCATCCAAAGTACAACATTTTGACCAAAGTAAACTGCCAAACAATGCCCAATTTGATGCTGATTTAATGAATTTATTTATTGTGGTTGAGTTAGGCGATCACAGTGCTACTTTACTAAATGGCGATACTTTTGAGCGCTTAGATCGTTTCAAAACACGCTTTGCATTACATGGCGGGCCAAAATATTCACCTGACGGTCGTTTTGTATTTTTTGCCTCACGGGACGGTTGGATCAGTAAATACGATATTTACAACCGCAAAACAGTTAGTGAAGTTAGAGCCGCAATTAATACACGTAATATTGCTATATCAAGCGACGGAAATTATTTAATTGTGGGTAATTACTTACCTAATAACGTAGTTATACTGAATACTAGCGATTTATCTCCGCTTAAAGTGATTGATGCCATAGACAGTGACGGTAACAGCTCTCGCGTAAGCGCAGTATATAACGCGCCTCCACGCCATAGCTTTATCGTTGCACTAAAAGATGTAAAAGAAGTATGGGAAATTCCCTATAGTGATAAAGGCGGCGTTGAAGTATATAAAGGCTGGGCACATGACTACAGAGTAGAAGCAAAAGCTGAAGGCTGGAAAGCTGATTTATCGAAAAAAACAGAGCAATTTCCTATTCGCCGCATTAAAACGGATGATTACCTTAATGATTTTTTCTTTGACCCTGATTATATCAATTTAATCGGCACTGCGCGTAACAGCCATAATGGTCAAGTGATCAACCTAGACACGAAAAAGAAAGTCGCTTCAATTGGTTTAACTGGTATGCCACATTTAGGATCAGGCATTACATGGAATTATCAAAATAAAGAAGTGTTTGCATCACCTAATATCAAAGAAGGTAAAATAACCGTTATTGATATGGAAAACTGGAATATTATTAAAGAAATAAAAACCGAAGGGCCAGGTTTCTTTATGCGTAGTCATAGCAAATCACCGTATGCATGGACCGATGTATTCTTTGGCCCAAATAACGACAAAGTTCACGTAATTGATAAAAGCACGTTAGAGATCGTAAAAACATTGGCACCAGCACCGGGCAAAAATGCTGCCCATGTAGAATTCACTAAAGACGGTAAATACGTATTACTCAGTGTGTGGGATATAGACGGTGAACTTATTGTATATGATGCCAATACACTAGAAATAGTGAAGCGCATGCCAATGAAAAAACCTTCAGGTAAATATAATGTTTATAACAAAATTAATTATGAACGAGGAACAAGTCATTAAATTTTTATAAACAATCATTGTCAGCAATAACAGGTTCGTGATGATTTGTTACACATGAAGACAATAATATTTACTCCTTCATGCTAGGGTCTGTTGATCTTTCGCTGTTAAATTTTGTTCGAGATAAAAGCGTTTTAATCGCGGCGAGTAGTGTGTAGCCTAGTCACTCTAAGCAAATACTATTCAACAAAGAGTAAAACGTTTTTAGCCGAATCCATCGGACAGCGTTTGTTGGTCATTTTTACGGCGTTATCGTTTTTTATAAATACCAAACAAACTGCTGTAAAAAACAACCTCGAAAGAACAACAGAACCTAACTTAAATTGGTTTTTTTCATAAGGGTTAAGTAATGGCTAATTTACAAAAAATTGCAGGCAGTGCAGCACTTTTCGAAGCTTTTATTTATATATCAGCTTTTGTATTTTTTGGCGTTTTTTGGGATTTCCCAATTAATGCAAGTGACACACAAAAAATTGCATTTATTACTGACAACCAAATTATTATGTCTTTAGTTAATTTAACAATGTATGTTGTCTTTGGCATGCTGTTATCTATATTAGTTGTAGCCATTCATCAGCGCCTTAAAAGCAAAGCCCCGCTTTTATCACAAGTGGCTTCTATATTTGGTATTATTTGGGTTGCCCTTGTCATTGCTAGTGGAATGATTGCAAATATTAGGCTGATGAAAGTTATCGAAATCTCTTTACAAGATACTGACCAAGCAATGACTGTTTGGGTAGTTATTAATACCATCGTTGAAGGTTTAGGAGGCGGTAACGAAGTCGTAGGAGGGCTGTGGGTACTATTGCTAAGTATTGCTGCCTTAAGAATTAATGAGTTTCCCAAAACCCTAAATTATCTTGGCTTATTTATTGGCTTTGTTGGTATTCTAACAATTTATCCTGCGGAAGTACTGACAGAGGTTTTTGGCCTAGGTCAAATCATATGGTTCTCTTGGTTAGGAATAGCTATGTTGATGAATCAAAAAGTAGACAAACAACTTAATTTACAATAAATATTCTCATTAGCAGTTAACATAGTGCTATCATTTTATTAAGCTGACACTATGTTAAAATTTTAACAGCATATTTAATCAATTATAGAATCTCCCATAACCTTTCAAAAAGGCTCTCCATCAATGTTCTCAACCCTATTTAAAACAAAACCTGTTATTGATGAAGAAAGCAAAGAGTGGATCTTTGATACTTTTGCTTGGTGTATTGCAAACCTTGATTGCGATTTTTTTCAAAATAACAGCGAATTGATTTTACCAAATAATGCCTTTTATCCGGGTAGTTCAAGTAGTGTTGAAGAAATGGCAGAAAATATTTTTGCCAATACTAGCAAGTATACAGGCATGACATCATGGCCAATAAAGTTGGTAGATTCTGATAGTTTTACTCAAAATCCAATGCCTCAACTAGCCTTTAAATCATCACTGCGTGGCGAAAATGCAATAGTGTCAAGCCAAGAGAGTGCTCAAGCTAATAACGAAATTAGTTATAAAATAGCAGGTAAAGAAGTAGCCTCGTCAGGTTCATCCATCCCTTCAATAGACATTGCTTTTCATTCAAGTCAACTGAATCAACCGCAAGATTTAATTGCCTATTTAGTTCAAGCTCAGGCAGGTATTCTCGTTACTCAACTTGGGGAGCTTCCTCCTGGCGGCAAAGATTTATTAGCTCAAACTATCGATTTAGTTGCATGTTTCATGGGGTTTGGTGTTGTTTTTGCCAACACAGCATACCAATTTAAGGGAGGATGTGGCTCGTGCAATAACCGTAATCTTAATCGACAACCTGCCCTGCCAGAGTTAGAAACAGTTTATGCCTTAGCCTTATTTTGCGTAATCAAAAAAGTTGATATCAAACCCATAAAAAAAGAACTAAAGTCACATTTATATAAGGCCTTTCGCCAAGCTCACAAAGAGATCACTCTGCATTTACAGCAATCAACTGAGCCTAAACACAAATTGCTTTCTGCGAGTATTAGTTAATAATTCAGATATTTTATTGGCTCGAATAAACAATTAATGCTTAATCATCGTTTCCAAAATACATTGATTAATGCCCCAACCATAATGAATGCACCACCAATAATAGTTGTAATAATAGGCACTTCACTGAAATACACCCATCCGATAAATACCGAAAAAAGCACTTGCACATAGGCATAAGCTGTAGCTTTGTTTGCATCTGCACAATGCAATGCTTTAGTTAACCCTACTTGACCAACTTGAGTGAATATTCCCACGAGTACTAACAAGCCCATTGTTGCTAGATTAGGCACGACAAAATCACTGCCTAAAAAAATAATTGAAATAGGAAGAGCAACAAGGGGAAAGTAAAAAATTATCACTGAACTATCATCAGTTTTAGTCAATTTTTTAACAATGATGTAAGCAACCGCACTCGTAAATGCTCCTAATACGCCTGCACCAATGCTTATCCATGGATACTGTACACCACTGTCTATTTGTAGATTTGGCTGAATAATAATAAACAAACCGAGCAAGCTAATAACAATACAAGCCATCGTTGAACGTTGTATCGTTTCTTTGAGAAAAAACAGGGCAAGTATGGCAGTAAACACTGGGTGTAAATATTGAAGCACGGTAGCTTCTGCCAGTGGTAAAGTTGTTACCGCATAATAAACTAGAATTAACGCGACAGTTCCCACTGTGCCTCGCGCAATTAACAGCACTTTATTATGTCCAAACAAGGGGATTTTTTTACGCTTAATATCAGCATAACTAATCATGCCTGAAACAATAGACCTAACAGCAACTATCTCAAGTACAGGTATCCCTAAACCGCTTACTTCTTTTACGCACGCCGCCATTAAAGCAAAACCCAATGCTGAGATTATCATGTACCAAACACTCAATGGCATTGAATTTTTTATGGTTGTGAACATTAACGACTGTACTCGAAACAAAAGAAAAACTTATACCCTGTTTAAGCAGTATTGTTAACATATTAAATAGATAAGAGCATGATATTCTTGTCATCTTCAAAGGGCTAGTAATATTTAAGGTTTATTTCAATTCACCTTATATTACTTACACAAGATCTGAACTTCTTTTAAGCTTTTGTAACTTGTCTCGAATATCTTGATAGCGCTGCTTTTCACAGAGGCCAAATCCTGATAACTGTCGAACTTTATTACGACCAAATAGAGGCACGGTCATTCCCGCAAAAAAACGACAATAAGTTTCAATAGAGACAGCTTGGTTTGTTTTACCCTGTAATCGCTCAGTTAACTCCAACATACATTGATTTAATACGTCATCACTCGGCCACGCTATTTGTGCTTGAGAGTGTTCAAGTACCGCTACTTGACCCCGGCAAACACTACAATGACCGCACTGCGGTGTAGTGCTTAAATTGTTCACCCTGTCAGTAGGCATTTCATCAAAACTATTATCATCAAAATAACGAGCTAAGTTAACGGTTAAACAAGAATCCAATTGAAAAAAACGAACTAAAGTAGCGATACGCTTAATTTCTTTTTCTTCATTATTTTTAAAGTAATCACTAAGCTGTTTACCTAAAATCGGGTCAGCTAACTCATCAAGGTTTACTTTAAATACTTCAGTCATGCCTTTGGTTTCAAGTACAATTAATTGTTGTTCTTGTAAGTATTCCAACGCTGCAATAACACGATTTCGATCAATACTTTGATCTTGTAATAAAAGATCAAAGTTCAAACTTCCCCACACTTTTTTAAATGCAGTTGCATTAAAAATGGTTGAGAGAAACTCTTTTCGCTGATCATTAAAGTTATTAATAATTTCAACTTTAGGCTTTAAAAGTTTAATTCTAAAATCAGAGAAGTAGGCGTATTGAGGCTCTATAACACCGGCAAGTTCTAATTGCACAAGTAAGGTTTTCAATGGTAATTGTTTAATATTAACCGTATTAGATAAGGATAATATTTGCAGCTCCCATTT
The DNA here is from genome assembly GCA_913061365.1 of uncultured Colwellia sp. Classification (GTDB taxonomy): domain Bacteria; phylum Pseudomonadota; class Gammaproteobacteria; order Enterobacterales; family Alteromonadaceae; genus Colwellia. The sequence continues at coordinate 5,846 of CAJXUT010000054.1, read as the reverse complement.
TCCTTCAGAGCCGTTATCATAGGTATTTGTGATGACTTCTGATTGTATGATATTGAGCAACATGTCTATGCTATTAGGCTCAGGTGTATCACCATAAACAAAGTTTTCAACAGTGTTTAAGCCATCAAGATTTGCTAACGTAAAGCACTGAGAAGGTAAGTCATCTCGTCCTGCCCTGCCTATTTCTTGACTGTAATTTTCTATAGACTTTGGTAAATCATAATGAATAACAAAACGTATATCACTTTTATCAATCCCCATACCAAAAGCAATAGTTGCAACAATTACCTGTGTATTTCCATCCATAAAGTTTTGTTGAATTTGATGGCGCATATCACTATCAAAACCAGCATGATAAGCGCAGGCATTAATACCTTGCTGTTGTAGATACTGTGCAACCATTTCAGCAGAATGTTGCAAAGTGACATAAACAATACCTGCACCTTCAATCGTATTAATTAGTTGCGCAAGCTGATTGTTTTTGTTCGGTTGAGTAACAGGCAATACACTTAAATCAAGATTTGAACGATAAAACCCCGTTTGTACAATATGTTTATTTTGAATAGTAAATTTAGCCGCCATATCCTGTTTTACCTTACGGGTAGCGGTTGCCGTTAGTAATAATACCAACGGAATATTTAACGATTGACAGTAACTCGGTAACTTCAAGTAATCAGGTCTAAAATTATGCCCCCATTCAGAAATACAATGTGCTTCATCAACGACTAGCATAGAAACAGGTACAGATTCTATAAACTGTCGGAAGCGTTCATTTTTAAAACGCTCCACTGACACCATTAAAATCTTGATTTCACCGCGACGAACTGCAGCCATAATTTCTTGTGACTCATTTCCCTTTAAGGTTGAATCTATACTTGCTGCGGCAATACCTTTACTTGCTAAAAATGCCAATTGATCTTTCATTAAGGCCAACAAGGGAGAAACAACAAGGGTTAAATTAGGCAGATGTAATGCGGTTAATTGATAACACAAAGACTTGCCTGAGCCAGTAGGAAATATTGATAAACTTGAATGCCCAGCAAGCAATTGCGTGATAGTTTGCTCCTGTCCTTGGCGTAAAGCATCAAACCCAAAGGTTTGCTTTAGTGATTGCTGCAGTAGGGTGTTATTCATGTAATATCATATTGAGTTAACAGTAGCTGAAGTCTAATATATTATGGTCGGTGTTAAAATTATTTAATCAACTTTAATTCCCATTTTATCTGCACGCTTTTGCCATAATTTGCGAGCAAGTTTTTGCATATCTTCAGTTTTATCTTCCTCATCAACTATCTCTAGGCCAAGTAGTGTTTCAATGACATCTTCTAGCGTTAAAATACCCATAACACTGCCATACTCATTCACAGATAATAAAATATGCGCTTTTGCCTGAAGTAATTCATTAAAGGCATTTGACAGACTCATGAGATCAAGCATGGTTGGCATAGCACGTAAATAGTCTTTAAGTTGTTTACTTCCATTACCTCTCGCCTGCGCAAGCAAAATATCACTGCGCAATATAAAGCCTATAATCTTTTCACTTTTGTTTTCATATATTGGAATGCGAGAAAAACGAATATGATTATATTTATGAAAAAACTCTTCAACCTTTAAGTGATGTGATAATGAAAAGATCACAGTGCGTGGAGTCATCGCATCTCTGATACGCATATCCTTTAGCAGCAAGATATTTTTCATAAATAAAAGTTCCTGCTTCCCCAGCTGCCCTTCACTTGCACTTAACTCTGCCATTGCCATAAATTCACTACGATCAAAGCCTGTTAATGTTGGCGTATTTCTTATACCTCTTGTTAATTTTTCTGACATAAAAACAAAAGGATATAGCCACCATATTAATTTTTGTAATAATAAAGCCGTTATTGGGGCTAATTGCCGCCAATAGCTCGCTCCTAACGTTTTAGGAATAATTTCAGAAAATATTAGAATGAGTAATGTGAGTACTGCTGAAACGACGCCTAAATAAACCTCCCCGAATACAGTAGTAGCCTGTGCACCTGCACCAGCGGCACCTAACGTATGGGCAATGGTATTTAATGTTAATATTGCCGACAGAGGCTTATTTACATCTGCTTTTAGAGCTTTAAGCCTAATTCCAGATTTATGCCCTTCTTGAATTTTTACTTCAATATAGCCGGTACTAACACTGAGTAATACTGCCTCTGCAATAGAGCACAAAAAGGAAAAAAACAGCGCTAAAAAGACATATGAAAATAATAACGTCATAGAAAGTGTAATAACTACTTGGTATTACTTCAGTATAGGCGAATCTTAATTATTCTTCATCTATAGGAATTGAGGTAGCTGTAAGGTGAGAATGAGTACAAAGAAAGTACGCTTACTTGTTATTTGAAAAAAGCATCAATGCCTAAATTGCCGTAAGCCACAATTTAGGCAAATTACAAATGAATTATAATTCTGCTGCTACAACTGAAATTTCAACTAATAAGGCTTCTCGTGCCATTTTAGCCGCAACACAAGCGCGCGCTGGCGCATGCCCTTCAGGAACCCAAGCATCCCAAACAGCATTCATATCAGCAAAGTAGCTCATATCTTTAACATAAATAGTTGCCGACAATATATGCTCTCTATCGCTACCAGCTTGTGCTAATAACACATCAACTTTATCAAGCATGGTTTGTGTCTGTTCGGTAATATCTTTGGTTGCATCTGCCGCTACCTGACCGCATAAATAAATTGTACCGTTATGCTTTACTATACGACTCATGCGTTGCTTGGTTTCTTGTCTTTCTATAGTCATATGACTTATTTCTCCAACATATCAATAAATTGTTGCGATTGCTCAATAGCTGAGTTCATATCTTTAATTAATGCGCTAACATCATTTTTAATTGAAACCATTTCACCTTGTAATGCACCAACCGCTTTAGCATTTAAGTTATGTTTCAAGAATAAACTATTGTCTTTTAGTGCTGACAAAACAGGCCCCATTTTACTTTCAGCTTTACGCATAGATCTTACTAAAGATTCGTAGCGGCGCTGAGTTTCTCGTAATTTTGATGAGCTTTGTCTTTTAAGGTTGCTACTAGAAATTTGTTCAATTTCATCTTGCCATTCGTCAAATAACGCATCCGCAACATCTTCAATTTTGTTGATGCGTGAACTTACATGTTCAGCTGCCTCTTTAGAGTCTTCGTATTGCCCTTGAATAACCTTATATTGTTCTTCAAGATCACCACCATCAAAATTAATTAATGCGGTCATTTCTTCTAATGCTGATTTAAATTGCGCTTGTGCTTCTTGTTGTGACTCTTTGGCATCAACCACGCGATCAACCATGATGTCACGCTTGTGAATTCCTACTTTTTCCATGGCTGAATAATAAGCGCTAGAACACGACGCCAATACAAAAATACTTAAGATAACGCATAGTTTTTGACTGAACTTAAACATAAAAACTCCCTGATATGATTATTAAATTATTACTTGTACCTTATTTTTAAGTAACTAAGGTAAAGCGAGCTAGCATTGCTGTTAATGGTATATTGATTATATAAGCTGAGCAAAATAATTATACTATTTATAATAATACCAAACTCCGAAAAACAAAAAACCCCAAGGGTTCAACCTTTGGGGTTTTCAAATTGAATTAGAAAATGAAAATAACACTATTTGCAGATAGTTCGCTTTAATTCAAGGCGGTTGCACGGAGCTGACGTTAGTCAGTGAGTACAACCAACGCCGAAGTCAGGCAAACTAGCAAAGAAGAGTGTTAATTTTTACTCCCATTCGATAGTAGCAGGCGGCTTCCCTGAGATGTCATAGACTACACGTGAAATACCATCAATTTCATTAATAATACGATTAGAAACTAACCCTAAGAAATCATATGGTAAATGTGACCAACGAGCCGTCATGAAATCAATTGTTTCAACACAACGTAAGCTTACTACCCAATCATATTTACGAGCATCACCCATGACACCAACTGAGCGCACAGGTAAAAATACAGTAAACGCTTGGCTCACTTTATGGTACAAATCAGCTTTGTGTAATTCTTCAATGAAAATAGCATCTGCACGACGTAATAAATCAGCATATTCTTTTTTCACTTCACCTAAAATACGTACACCTAAACCCGGACCAGGGAAAGGGTGACGATAAAGCATATCGTACGGTAAACCTAGCTCTAAGCCTATTTTACGTACTTCATCTTTAAATAATTCACGTAATGGTTCAACTAAACCAAGTTCCATATCATCTGGCAAACCACCAACATTATGGTGAGATTTAATTACATGGGCTTTACCAGTCGCTGATGCTGCAGATTCAATAACATCTGGATAAATAGTCCCTTGCGCTAACCATTTAGCATTTTTAAGTTTCTTTGACTCTTCATCAAATACTTCAACAAAAACATTACCAATAATTTTACGTTTTGCTTCAGGCTCACTTTCATCAGCTAAACGATCTAAGAATCGATCTTCAGCTTTAACATGAACAATGTTTAAACCGAAATGATCACCAAACATGTCCATTACTTGTTCGCCTTCGTCTAAACGAAGTAAACCATTATCAACAAATACACACGTTAACTTGTCGCCAATAGCACGTTGCAACAACATTGCCACAACAGATGAATCAACACCCCCTGACAAGCCTAAGATAACTTCATCGTCACCCACTTGTTCTTTCATTTTTGCAACAGCATCTTCAATAATTGATGCTGATGTCCAAAGCTTTTCACATTGACAGATATCAACAACAAAATGCTCTAAAATACGCATGCCTTGTTTAGTGTGTGTCACTTCTGGGTGAAATTGTACACCGTAAAACTGCTTATCTTCATTCGCCATTGCCGCGTATGCACAGCTATCTGTTTTAGCAACAGTAACAAAACCTTCAGGGATAGCTGAAACTTTATCACCATGGCTCATCCATACGTCTAATAACGCATTACCATGAGCACTAATACTGTCTTCAATTGCATTGAATAAAGCAGATTTAGCAACAACTTCAACCGCCGCATAACCAAATTCTTTATGTTCAGAACTTTCTACGCCGCCACCAAGCTGTTCAGCCATCGTTTGCATGCCGTAACAAATACCTAATACAGGTATGCCTGCGGCATATACATATTCTGGCGCACGAGGAGAGTTAGCTTCAGTTACTGATTCAGGGCCACCAGCAAGAATAATACCGGTTGGGTTAAATTCTTTAATTTGTGCTTCAGTCACGTCCCATGACCAAAGTTCACAGTAAACGCCAATTTCACGAACACGACGAGCAATAAGCTGTGTGTATTGTGAACCAAAATCTAAAATCAGTATGCGGTGATCATGAATGTCTTTACTCATGTTTGTTTTCCTACTATTTACCTAAAAGGTTTACTTAAAGGTGTTGTTATAAATAACAACACCCTGAACTTAAAATAGCCCAGGGTGTTTGAATTTTTTATCTCTACAATTTTGTATAAGGTAAAAGCATAAGAATGTTTTAATTCGAAACTAGTTAGCATTAGAGCAAAGAAAAAGCACGGAGTTGACGCTAGTCAATGAGTACTTCTGATGCCGCTATTATGCTAAATAGCACAGAAATGAAATATTCGGCTTAGCCCATACGGTAATTTGGAGCTTCTTTGGTGATAGTTACATCATGTACATGTGACTCACCCATACCTGCTGATGTTATTTTCATAAACTCAGGCTTAGTACGCATTGTTTCTATATCTTTAGAGCCAGTTAAGCCCATTGATGAACGTAAACCACCCATTTGCTGATGAATAATTGCTGATACAGGGCCTTTGTAGGCAACACGACCTTCAATACCTGTCTCTTATACACATCTCCGAGCCCACGAGACGTAGA
>CAJXUT010000053.1 GCA_913061365.1 uncultured Colwellia sp. | reverse complement strand
CGGCATACGAGATTCCTCTACGTCTCGTGGGCTCGGAGATGTGTATAAGAGGCAGATCTTCACCTTGTTTGTCTCCTAGGTTATCTATTACTATATGTTTACCTGATTTTATTACCCTTAAAAGCCATTTTAAATGCAAAATCCTCCCCAGAGTTACTCGTTAAGAGTTTATTATGAAGATACTGATGCAGGAGGAATTGTCTACTATGCCAACTATTTAAAGTTTTTTGAACGTGCTCGTACAGAGTGGTTAAGAGAGATAGGTATAAATCAACAAAATCTTTTAGAACAAAAAATTGGTTTTGTGGTCAGAAAGGTAGAAATGGATAATATTGCCTCGGCAAAGTTAGATGATTTACTTAATGTTCACTCAACCATTACTACGCTAAAACGCGCTAGCTTGGTGTTTCATCAACAAATAATTAACCATGAAAAACAAGTAATATGTACTGCAACTGTTAGAGTTGCTTGTGTTAATTTTCAAAATGCTAAGCCTATGGCTATACCAGAATCTATATTAGGAGCGTTTAAACGTGTCTGCTGAATTTTCAATTTTTGAACTTATATTAGAAGCTAGTTTATTGGTTAAGTTCGTTATGCTTATTTTACTTGGTTTTTCAGTTGCTTGTTGGGCAATGATTTTTCAAAGAAGACAAGCGCTAAATGTGGCAAAACAGCAATTGAAAGCATTTGAAGATAAATTTTGGAGTGGTGCAGACTTAAGTAAGTTATATAACGAAATATCTACTCAGGATGAAGTGGAAGGTGTTGAAAGTTTATTTGTTGCAGGCTTTAAAGAGTTTGCACGTTTACGTAAAAGCCGTATAGATGATCCACAAACAATTGTTGATGCAACTCACCGAGCAATGCGTGTTGCCCTGTCACGTGAAGTAGACAACTTAGAAACGCATTTACCTTTTATGGCCACCGTAGGTTCTATTAGTCCTTATATTGGCTTATTTGGAACAGTGTGGGGGATTATGAATTCATTTATTGGCTTAGGTTCAGTACAACAGGCAACACTAGCAATGGTTGCACCGGGTATTGCTGAAGCGCTTATTGCAACTGCCATGGGCTTATTTGCCGCTATACCTGCTGTTATGGCATTTAACCGTTTTAGTCATAAGGTTGAAAAACTAGAAAATAGCTATGGTAACTTTATGGAAGAATTTGCCAGTATTTTGCAACGTCAAACCACAGTTGATCAACAAGGTTAATTGGGGGATTTATGTACCAAAGAGTTAGACGTCGTAAAGTTGCCGAAATCAACGTTGTTCCGTATATTGATGTTATGTTGGTACTGCTGATTATTTTTATGGTAACAGCACCATTGATCACGCAAGGGGTTAAGGTTGACTTACCGCAGGCAGCCGCAGAGCCTCTAGATAAAGATACTAAGCCTCCGCTGGTTGCATCTGTTGATGCACAGGGGCGATATTACATAACTTTAGGCACCAATGATAAAGAACCTCTTTCGGCAGAAGAAGTGGCAACTTTAGTTAAAGCACATTTAGACGTTAACCCTGACACACCCGTTGTCGTTAATGGCGATGGCGCTGTATCTTATAATGCCGTTATTCAGTTAATGGTATTGTTGCAAGAAGTAGCTGGTGTTCCATCGGTAGGCTTGATGACAGATTCTGTGGAGAATTAAGGTGGACAAGAAGTTTCTTTCAGCGCTACTTTTCAGTATTGCTCTACATGCCGGATTAGTTGGCATTTTATTCTTTGGTGATTTTACTACAGAGACAAAATTACAAACAAATACAGCCATGGCTCAAGAGGTTAAACCAATTGAAGCTACTGTAGTTAATGCTGATAAGCTGCAAAAAGCGATTAACAAAATTAAAAAACAAAAAGCTGATGATAAAGCAGCAGAAAAGAGACGAATACAAGATATTGAAAAACGCGCTAGTGATGCAAAGAAGCGTCGTGCTAAAGAAGAAGCTCGTATTAAAAAACTAGAAAAGCAGCGTAAGAAAAAAGAGCAAGAGAAAAAGCGTGCAGATAAGGCGGCAAAAGAATCTGCAGCAAAAGCACTCAAAGCAGAGAAAATAAGAAAACAAAAAGAACAAGAACAACAAAAAGCTGAAGATGCAGCAGCACAAGCACGTACTAAACGACTAAAAGCGGAAGCTGCGGCGAAAAAAGCGGATGATTTACGTAAAAAGCAAATAGCTGAACGTAAACGTCAAGAAAAAGAAGCAGCTGATAGAGCTGCGCGTGAGAAGCAATTAGCAGACCAAATGGCTGCAGAAATGGCATCACGAAATAAAGCACGTCAGCAGCAAATGATGACAGAGGTTCAACGTTATGCTGCCTTGATTACTGGTGTTATAAATCAGAATATGATTAATGATCGCAGCACAATGGAAGGGAAGTCTTGTAAGCTACTAATAAGCCTTGCACCATCAGGTTTTGTAACAAAGGCAAGCGTTACCGGAGGCGATGCAGTGGTTTGTGAAGCGGCGAAAAGAGCCGTATATAAAGCCGGAACATTACCAGTATCTAAAGATCCTGAAGTGTTTAAAGAAATGCGTAACCTACGTGTAACCGTAGTGCCTGAGTTTTAAGCTAAAGTAAGTGCAAACTAAATAAACCTTAATTATTAACCGTTAAAATTGACTTAGAAGCGAACAATGAAAATTAAATTACTTTTTGGATTTTTCATCACACTCCTTTCCACCTCAGCCATGGCTGCACTTGATATAGTGATAACGGGCGGAATTGATAGTGCTAGGCCTATTGCTATAGTCCCTTTTCAATGGCAAGGAAATGGCGAATTACCTGAGCAAATTTCAAAAGTCATAAGTGATGATTTATTACGAAGTGGTAAATTTAGTCCTCTGAGTCAGGACAAATTTCCTCAGTTACCTACGTCGTCTAAGAATATTGATTATAGTGCATGGGCAGGTACAGGTGTTGAAGCGATAATTATTGGGTCTATTAAAGAAAATACATTAGGGCAATATCAAGTTAGTTATCAACTAGTGGATGTTATTCGTGGACAAATTACCGGTGGACAGGCATCAATGCTCAGTGACGGGGAGTTGATTAGAGCACAGGATCATATTCTTAATGAAAGTAGTGCCCAAATTAACAGTGGTCAATTTCGTCGATACGCTCATACTATTAGTAATGCTGTTTATGAATCATTAACGGGCAGTAAAGGCGCATTTTTAACACAAATTGCGTATGTAATTGTACGTGATCAAGGTAAATTTCCATATCAGCTAGCATTTGCTGATTACGATGGTTTTAACGAGCAGGTACTATTAAGTTCTAATGAGCCATTGATGTCACCAACATGGCACCCAGACGGTGAACAATTAGCTTATGTCTCTTTTGAAAACCGTCAGGCACAAATTCATACCATGAATATATACACAGGGCAGCGACGACTGATTAGTTCATTTAAGGGAATTAACAGTGCACCTCGTTTTTCACCTGATGGCAACAAAATGGCGATGGTTTTATCTAAAGACGGAAATCCTGATCTTTATGTTATGACCTTAGCGAATAAAAATTTACGTCGCGTGACACGTAATCGCGCTATCGATACAGAGCCAAGTTGGCTACCTGACGGTAATTCTTTAGTATTTAGCTCAGAACGGGGTGGTAAACCGCAACTTTATCGCGTAAATTTAGTCGATGGTAAAATAAGACGATTAACATTTAATGGTGAAATGAATCTTGGTGGCTCTGTAACACCTGATAGCAAACAATTGATCATGGTTAATAGAACACGTGGCCAGTACCGTTTAGCTAAACAAGAGGTTGATTCAGGCTTGTTTCAAGTGTTAACAAAAACACGCTTAGATGAATCTCCTAGTATTTCACCAAATGGTGGTATGATTATATACAGCACTTTGCATAATAACCGACAAGTATTAGGTTTAGTTTCGGTAGATGGGCGTTTTAAAGCTCGTTTGCCAGCACTTGATGGTCAAGTTAAATCACCTGCTTGGTCGCCATTTTTGTAAGTTTCTCTAAGTTGCCATAAGGTAACTTAGAAAAGATAAATAATAATTTGTAAATTATAACTTTTGTAAAACAAGGGAAAAATAACATGCGTTTAAATAAAACATTTAAGAATGTAGTCATTGCTTTACCACTTTTAGCTTTAGCTGCTTGTAGTTCAAATGATAATACTGATGAGCAAAGTAATACTGGTACTAATGGTAATACTGGGGTAACGCAACAAGTAACTGAAGAAAGTGTACAAGTAACTGCTGCAAAACGTGCTGCAGCAATTGAAGAACAAAAGCGTCAAGAGCTTGCAAAATTACGCTCTGAACATATCATTTATTTTGATTTTGATGTTTCTAAAGTAAGCGACCAATTTGCTAGTGTTTTAGATGCACATGCTAAATTTTTAAATGCTAATTCAGACGTTAATGTATTAATTGAAGGCCATGCTGATGAACGTGGTACACCTGAATATAATATTGCTTTGGGTGAGCGTCGTGCTAAAGCTGTAGAAACTTATTTAGAAAATATGGGTGTTAATTCATCTCAATTATCTGTAGTTAGCTACGGTGAAGAGAAGCCAATGGTAAAAAATCGCTCTGAAAGCGCTTTTGCTAAAAACCGTCGTGCTGTAATTGTTTACTAAAAATCATTTTTGCAAATGCAATTATTAATGCCGGAAAAGTAAATGAAAGCAACCTTTTTAAAGCAAACAGCTTTATTGGGCTTGATATTAACTGCTAGTACTTCAATAGTACTAGCAGCGCAAGCACCAGTTATTGACATAAACTCACCAGTCAATGTGAAACAAAATACTCAGCCTCCTTCTATTGCTGAGCAGCTAGCCATATCTGAACGTAAAGTAGAATCGAAAAATCGTTCCTTAGTTAATATGCAACGACAGATTGATGACTTACAAACTCAAGTTAATGAACTTCGTGGTGTAACTGAGCTCCATGCACATCAATTATCGCAAGTATTAGAACGTCAACGTGAGTTGTATCAAGAGCTTGACCGTCGTGTAAGTGAGGCACTAAAGCCTACAATACAAGCACCAAATACTATTGTGGTTGAACCATCGACAGCAGCAAAAACTTATAGTAATGACTTAACTGAAAATGAGGCTTACGATAAGGCACTTAATCTAGTACTTAAAGATAAACGGTACGAAGAAGCTATTCCTGAGTTTCGTCGCTTTAATCAGCAGTACCCTCAATCTACCTATGCACCTAATGCACATTATTGGTTAGGGCAATTATTATTTAATAAAGGAAATTTGAGTGAAGCTGAGCATGAGTTTACTGTTGTTGTTCAACAGTTCAAAGACTCAAGTAAAAGACCAGACGCAATGTTAAAATTAGCAATGGTTGCACAGCAACAACAAAATACGAATAAAGCAGGAAAATTGTATCGACAATTAATGAGTGAATATCCAAACTCAACTTCTGCACAGTTAGCTAAGCCAAGATTAGAAGGTTTAAAGTAGCTGAACTGATTTTTTATTGCTGACAAAAGTAGCGCTTTGCTGTGTTTTTAGTCATATTGAAAAATAATAGTTAAAAAGTGAAATTTGTTGTTGCACTAAATTTTTTTATGAGTATTATATGCGGCGCGTTGAGGCACCAACCTTAACGCAATGTCGGCCGTTAGCTCAGTTGGTAGAGCAGTTGGCTTTTAACCAATTTGTCGAAGGTTCAAATCCTTCACGGCCGACCACTTCTTTATTTAGCTAAGTTTCATCAAAAAACTAAACCATTATTTAATACTTCAAAAACTTTCCTCAACTCTAAATCTAACTAGTTTTTCATCCAATTATATTGCTTGAGTCTGTGCTTTGCTTTAATTAACCTGTATGGGTAGGAAGTTTCAAAGCTAAAATTCCCCTGTCATCATCTCTTTATATTGAAAATCAATCGTAGTTAAGTGTGAATATTGCTTAAGACTACACATTCTTTCAGCTTTGTCTTATAATCATCGCGTTTCTCAACGTATGAAAAATAGAGAGTAAAAATGAGTGAATCCAATGCAGCTGTTGATTTTCAATTCGATTATCCAGCTAAACCTACACTATTAAATAGTGATGAAAAAGCACAATATATAGCTAAAATTAAATCCTTGTTGATTGAAAAAAATGCAGTGTTAGTTGCTCACTATTATACTGATCCTGAAATTCAAGCACTGGCGGAAGAAACAGGCGGCTGTGTTGCTGATTCTTTAGAAATGGCTCGTTTTGGTAACCAACATCCTGCTGATACATTGATTGTTGCAGGGGTCAAGTTTATGGGCGAAACGGCTAAAATATTAACACCTGAAAAAACGGTGTTAATGCCTGAGCTTGAAGCGACTTGTTCGTTAGATTTAGGTTGTCCTATTGATGAGTTTTCAGCTTTTTGTGATCAACATCCCGATCATACGGTTGTAGTTTATGCAAATACGTCTGCTGCTGTTAAGGCTAGAGCTGACTGGGTTGTTACCTCAAGTATTGCTTTAGAAATTGTAGAAATGCTTGAAAGCGAAGGTAAACCTATCTTATGGGGGCCTGACCGTCACCTAGGGGCGTACATTGAAAAAATGACGGGCGCCGAGATGCTGATGTGGCAGGGGGCTTGTATTGTTCATGATGAGTTTAAAGCGAAAGCCTTGCATGATTTGAAAATTCAGTATCCTGATGCAGGTGTATTAGTTCACCCTGAATCGCCAGCTAATATTGTTGAAATGGCTGATGCAGTTGGTTCAACTAGCCAACTCATTAAAGCAAGTCAAGAAATGCCAAATCAGCACTTTATTGTGGCTACAGATCAGGGTATTTTTTACAAAATGGAACAGGCTAATCCAAATAAAACATTTGTAGCTGCTCCAACAGGCGGAAATGGTGCAACTTGTCGTAGCTGTGCTCATTGCCCGTGGATGGCAATGAATGGCTTAAAATCGATATCTGATGCATTAGAGAGCCCATTAGGTAAAGAGATTACAGTAGATGCTGCGTTAGCTGAAAAAGCATTAATACCTTTACACCGTATGTTAAATTTTGCAGCAGAAAACCAGTTAAAAGTTAAAGGGAATGCTTAACTCATTGAACATTGAGTAGTGTTTAATCAATATGCTGATTATTATCTACTTAACTCTGATTTATGCTTGCGTGTTAAAAGGTTTTTCACTACCATAGCGCGACTTTGATACTAAAGTTATACGGTGAGCTGGCTGAGTGGCTGAAGGCGCACGCCTGGAAAGTGTGTTTAGGTTTACCCCTAACGAGAGTTCGAATCTCTCGCTCACCGCCATATATTATCTTGAAATAATACTCTTTTATTTCAGTGAAAAAATAGTGTAAGTACAGCGTATTTACACTATTTTAAAATACCAATACCAATACCAATACCAATACCAATACCAATACCAACACCAACACCAATATCAATACCAGTTTATTAGTACCTTTCTTTTTTCTCACTATTAAAATTAGCTACTAATCACTTTGTATGTGTATCAATTATTTTACATCATATTCAACCTCTAAGATTCCTTCCTTAAATCTTCTTTCTTAATATTTACTTATCTCAATAACAATTTAATACATTCTATTAAAATGAGCTGGGCCAAAGACTTTGGTTTTATGCTCTAATAAATGATAATTTTGAAGGTAGGTAAAGCTTGATGTATGTTAATGTTTAATAAGCTTACTCATATATTATTAAGTAAAATAATAATTTAAATAGGAACCGACTCTATTTTGAGTTATTGTGAAATTAGGCGTGATTAGAATAGTCTTTTGAGTTAAATGGAGTGAGCTATTAATGATTAGAGAAATTTTACTTGTGTCCCTTTGCTTGTTAATTCTACGTCCTGCTTTTGGGCAAAACTTTACTAATAGTAGTGATTTTGAATTACTCAAAAAACATGTTCAAGAACATGATTTTGTTAATGGATGGAAAGTCGCTCAGCTCAATGCTGATGAGTATTTAGGCGATGCAGATTTTGATTTTCTCTACGGGATCACTGCATTAGAACAAAATAATACAGAATTGGCTGTTTTTGCTTTTGAGCGCGTTGTTGCTAATAAACCTAATTGGCTTGATGCTAAATATTACTTAGCTAAATCGTATCTACAGATGAAAAACTACCACGCGGTTTTATCGTTGTGTGATACATTAATTACTCAATCAAATAGCCCTGAATCACTTGTTTCAGCATCTATATCACTTAAAAATTTAACGCAAAGAAAGCTAGAACAGCAATCATTATTTTATCAACAACAGGTTAGTTTGAACGTAGGCTACGACTCTAATATTAATGCAGGTGTTGATGAAGACAATATCTACTTACCTTTTTTAGATGCTAGCGTGGTACTTGATAGTACAAGTAAAAAAAACAGTGATCATTACCTATCTTTAAACTACTTTTTAAATGGCAGTAAAGCGCTTACCCAAAAATCTAAATTAGTTTTTTTTACTCAAGCAAACGTACATCAGTTTTTTCAAGAAACTGACTACAACAGAATCACACTTAATGGTTCTCTTAGTTATCTTCAACAATTTGAATCTTTTGATGCTTCTGTTGGGGTGAATATTAAACCATTATGGTTTTCAGGTGACTATTACCGAACACAAGCTAGTATCAATGGCGGTCTCAAAAAACGTGTAAATGAACAGTTTTTACTCTCTGGTGATCTGTCATTAGGTAAAACTGAAAATAATATTAATAATAAATTAGATACAAATGATTTAATGCTTTCAATTGCTGGCCAATATTTCACAGGTAACTTCAGGCATACCCTTGCAATAAAATATCTTGAAGAAAATAGCCAGTCAAATGAAACTGCTCATAATAGTAGTAAATCAGATTCACTTCATTTCAACACTTTATGGCTGATTAATCCGCAATGGATAATGTCTGGGGCAGTCAACTGGCAGCGTCAGAAATATAGTGGAGAGCATCCATATTATTTTACTCAGCGTGTTGATGATATGTGGTCGTTCACAACGATGCTTCAATTTAAAGCATCAAAAGAGTTATCTTATCGATTTAATGGAAGTTACCAAGATAAAGATAGCAACTTATCCTTATTTTCATATCAACGCTTTGAGCTTGGCTTAAGTGCAAGTTTGGTTTTCTAGAGGAAATATTATGTTAAAAAATTATTCTATACTGACTCTTTTAAGTTTAACCATACTGCCTTGTTACACGTTTGCTGATGTAGCAGGAAAAACTATTCTCGCTAAAGGAAAAGTGAACGCGATAAATGAAACAAATAATGAAACGAGAAAATTAAAGCGGCGTTCTAAGATTTTTGATTTTGATAACCTCATTACAGGAGATAAAAGTAAAGCGCAGTTTAGCATGTCGGATGGTGGATTAATTACGCTAAAAGAAAATACAGAATTAAAAATTAGTGATTATCGTTTCGATCATAAAACGAACGAAGGCTCTGCTACGTTAGAAGTTGTTAGTGGCGGTTTACGATCGATCAGTGGCTTGATTAAAAAATCGGGTGGAGATTATCAAGTAAAAACGCCTGTGGGCAGTATTGGTATCCGAGGAACTCATTTTGCCGTTCAGGTTGAAGGAGATCAGGTTTTATTTGGCGTGTTTAGTGGTGATATTGACGTTAAGCTATTTAATGAGAAGGTTTTGTCTCTTGGTGCTAGCGAAGATTACTCTTTTGCTTCAGTAAATCCTGCTGGACAAGTAACGTTATTAACTCAGGCACCTTCATCAATATCAGCAGGTTTAGGAAATAGTATACCAGCAGAAGAAGGGAGTGATGAAGAAGATAGCTCAGAGAGCGAGTCTAGTAGTGTTGCTGCAGTTGAAACAGGTTCACAAGAAAGTGACTCCAGTGGTTATGTTGCTGTTGGAGGAGATGAGACTAATGATGCTAGCTTGTATAATGAATCAGATTTACAAGGTATGAATGGTTCATCTATTGCAGAGCTTATTGCTCAGCGTACAGGTACATTAGCATATGAGAATAGTGGTGCAGGCGCTATTGAATCTTCAGTTGGTGCTGTAAGCAATTTTAGCATGAACATGGTTGTTGATTTTGATAATGCATCGGTTTCGGAAGGTTCTATTAGTTTTTCAGATCAGCAAGGAGAATGGTTTGCTGTTTATTCAGGACTTATTAACGTTGATCAGCTCGACTTAGGCATTAATTTCGCTTCTCATGGCGACAATAGAGCAGATGGTGAAATATCCGCCGCTTTTTCAGATGGTCTAGATGAAGTTATTGGTAACTTTAATTTATTTGAAATAGAAGATAATAATGTGTCAGCCGAAGGCTCATTTAAAATGATAACAAAATAGTATTGGATTAAGTTGTAACCTATAAATCTTAGGATAAAAGAAGAATGCGAAGTTTTAGTTTTTTTGTTTTCATTTCCCTATTTTTGTTAACAGGGTGTGGAGGTGGTGGTGATAATCCACCAGAGTCTTCAGATAAAGAAATTGTTGATGATACGAGTAATGGTGATAACAGTAGTGAAAATCCTGAAGAAATACCGGTTACAGAGTTACCCTTAGCGGGGGAGCCAGGCGAAGCTGGTGATGTTGAGCAGCGAGTTGGAGGTGAGATTATCACTTCTGGTGAGGTTGTTCCTATCAATTTTGCTAATGCTCAAGGAAGTCTACGTAAAAGTAATACTGGAGCAGGTAACTTTACTCTAGGTGTTTCGGCATCTGATCCTGATGGTCTTGGCGAAATTATCTTATTTGTTCCAAGTGTTAATCGAAACTTCACTTTATGTTCAACAAATTGTGGAAATAGTTTCCAGGTAACACTAACAGGGATTAACCCTCAACTTATGGGAGCGAGTGCTGGCTCAATACGTTTTGAGTTATTTGTTGGAGATACGCTAAATAATTTAGTAACAGTAGATAGTATTGATGTTGACTGGCAGCCTATTCAAATATCCTCTATTAGCGCCATTAGAAGCAATAATACAATTACAGTAAGCTGGGCTGATAGTGCCTCTGTTATTAGATATAATTTATATGCTGCAACTGAACAAGAAATTAACAGTGAAAATATTTTAAGTCTAGAAAATGGTATTCAACAGTTAGCAATTGCAGGGACAACTACTCAATTTAGTGATGAACAAGCAGGTAAAGAATATCGAGTCTTATTGACGGGTATTAACTCAGAAGGTGAAAGTGGTCAATCAACTATTTTTACTATCCCAAGAGCCGAAGGAACAACGAATCAAGTTCCTGTTGCACATTCTGATAATTATAATATTAATGAAGAACAGGCTCTACTTGCTAATGTGCTCGATAACGACACTGATGAAAACGAGCAGGTACTTACCTTAAATTATATTGTTGACTTACCCCTTAACGGCACTATTGAATTCGAAGGTTCTGGACAATTTACTTATACCCCAGCTCTTGACTTTGTTGGACAAGATCGCTTTGTTTATCAAATGTCAGATTCTGAAGGAGCCTCTTCACAAGCTAGTGTAATTATCAATATTAGTGAAGTTAATGATAATCCTGTCGCGAATAATGATAGTTTCATTCTCAACCTGGATAAAACATTAACCATTGAAACTTCACAATTATTAGCTAATGACACTGATGTTGAAGGTGATAATTTAACGGTACTACCAGAAGTTTTATCTCTGCCTGTTTTTGGTAGCCTTGTTGTAAACGATGATGGTAGTTTTAGCTATAGTGCAAATAATGAATTTACTGAAAGTGATCGTTTTATTTATCAAGTTTCAGATGACTTGGGTGGTGTTGCGCAGGCAAGCGTATTCTTACTGCTAAATACCAGTAATCAACCGCCTATCGCTCAAAATGATCAGTACCAAATAAATGAAGAAAGTACATTAACCGTTGATATGGTTACTAATGGTATTTTGGCTAATGACAGTGATCCAAATGATAGAGTTTTTCAGTTAGTAACACCTTTAGTTTCAGCACCATTACATGGACAACTAAATTTAGCTGTAGATGGAACTTTTAGCTACATTCCAGACAGTAATTTTTTTGGAGTAGATCAGTTCCAATACCAAATAATTAATAGTCTTGGGGTTACGGCGCAAGCAGTAGTTACTATCGATGTAATCGCTCAAGCAGATAGTCCAATTTCAAACAATGACAATTATCAAGTTAATGAAGATGCTGCTCTAAGTGTTTTACTTTCTGAAGGCTTGCTAGCAAATGATTTGGATCCAGACTTAGGTACTTTAAGCGTTAACACAACTCCAGTTAGCGAGCCTAGTCAGGGAAGCTTAGTTTTACAAGCTGATGGGAGTTTTTCTTATACGCCTAAAGCTCACTTTACAGGTGTTGACAGTTTTAGTTATCAAATATCGAACAATAGTAATTTAACAAGTACTGGCCAAGTTTTTATTTCTGTATTAAGTCTTAACGATGCCCCTGTTGCGGTGGCAGATAGTTATACAATCAATGAAGATAGTACCTTAAATGGTAGCTCAGTTTTAGGTAATGATACCGATGCTGATGGCGATACGTTAACCGTGAATGCAACACCGGTATCGAATGTCAGTCATGGGAGCTTAACCTTATTTACCGACGGGACGTTTACCTATGTGCCAAAAGCTAATAGTACAGTTAACGACAGTTTTACTTATCGAGTTATGGATAATAATGGCGGTATTGCATTCGGTGTGGTATCGCTCACAATCAATGCAGTCAATGATGAACCAGTAGCAGTATCTGAAAGTTACAATGTTGATGAAGATACGGTGTTAAATGGCACAAACGTATTAAGCAATGACAGTGATATTGATGGTGATAGTTTAACGGTTGATACTACGCCTAGCAGCAATGTCAGTCACGGTAGTTTAACGCTAAATGCTAATGGTAGTTTTGTCTATACACCAAGTGTGGGTTATTTTGGTAGTGATAGTTTTAGCTACCAAGTGCTTGATAATAAAGGAGGCACCGCGACCGCGACCGCCAGTATTACGGTGAAGAGTGTTAACGATGTTCCTGCTGCGGTGGCAGATAGTTATACAATCAATGAAGACAGTACCTTAAATGGCAGCTCAGTGTTGGCAAATGACACGGATGCGGATGGTGATATCTTAACAGTAAAAACTACGCCTGTATCGAATGTAATTAATGGTAATTTAACCTTGTTTGCAAATGGTACTTTTACTTATCTAGCCAGTGGTGATTTCAATGGTACTGATAACTTTACTTATGAAGTTATTGATAACCAAGGCGGTGTCACACAAGCTGTTGCAACTATTACGGTTATCGCTATTAATGATGCGCCAACTGCAGATAATGATAGCTATGTGTTAGTGGAAAATACTACGCTAAATGTCAGTAACCTTGCCGCAAATCACTTATTAATAAATGATGAGGATGTTGATGGTGATTCACTCACATTGTCAACTACCCCAATTGTAGGGGTCACCAATGGCACACTAACGCTAAATACTGATGGCTCCTTTAGTTATATTCCACATGCTAGTTTTAGTGGTAATGATAGCTTTACTTATCAAATTAGTGACCCTAGCGGTGCTACAGCCCAAGCTTCGGTAAGCCTATCTGTGACTAATGTGAATGATGCTCCCGTTGCAACTGATGATAGCTATACCATGACAAATGGTTTTATTTTATCTGTGGTTAATGTTTTGACTAATGATAGCGATCTTGATGATGACACCTTGAGCATAAGTACTACACCGATCACACCAGTGGGCACTGGAACTTTGACATTAGTGGCTGATGGCTCCTTTACTTATACTCCTATAACCGCAGACCCGTATAGCTTTATTTATCAAGTTAATGATGGCAAAGGTGGTAGTGATACAGGACAAGTTACCATCACTGTTAATAGTAGTAATACTGCGCCAGTTGGTTTTGATGATACTTTTAATGGTGTAGAAAACCATATTTTGAACGGTGCATCTGTATTAAGTAATGATACTGATGCTGAAAATAATAACCTTTTCGTTAATACCACACCAACTAGAGATACCATTCACGGAGATTTAACCCTTAATATTGACGGTAGTTTTATTTATATACCAGATAGTGACTTTGTCGGTATTGATAGCTTTGAATATGAATTGGGCGATGGTAATGGAGATACGGCAACAGCGGAAGTCACTCTAACTATCATACTAAATGCTAGACCAATGGCTCAAGATGACGCTTATAATGTTGATGAAGAGAGTACTTTAAACGCTGAAAGCGTCTTTATAAACGACACTGACAGTAATGACGATACTTTAACGATTATTAATAATCCAACTGTCAGTAATGGATCTTTAACACTGAATAAAGCTGATGGTAGTTTTGTTTATATACCTGATACAGATTTTAGTGGCGTTGACAGTTTTATTTATCAAGCAGATGACGGTAAAGGTGATAACGACTTTGCAACGGTTACCATTACTGTTGCCCCTGTTAATGATGATCCAATAGCCGTCTCAGACAGTTATAATATCGATGAAGATACTGTATTGGATACAGCATTAAGTGGCACCAATGTACTTGATAATGATAGTGATGTTGACGGCGATACATTAACGATAAATGCTATTGCGATCAGTACTACCTCCGATGGTGATTTAACACTTAACAGTGACGGTACATTTGAATATAGCCCCGACCTTGATTTTGTTGGTGTTGACAGTTTTACTTATCAACTAGATGACGGCAATGGTGGACAAGCTCAAGCGACTGTTAATATCACAGTCGCTAGTGTTAATGATGATCCTGTAGCAGAAAACGATAATTTCACTATGGTGGAAGATACCGTTTTAACACTAACCGCTGCAGATGTAGGACAATTATTAGCAAATGACAGTGATATTGATGGCGGTAATCTGGTCATTGACACGACGCCAGTCGTTAATGTAAATCATGGTAGTTTACTTGTAGCCAGTGATGGTGGTTTTACTTACACACCTATTGGTAACTTTTTTGGTTCAGATAGTTTTGACTATCAAGTATTTGATGGTCAGGGGGGCTCCAACACTGCCACGGTACTGATCACAGTAACTAATGTTAATGATTTACCAATAACAGTAAATGACGCTTTTAGTACTAATGAAGATACACCTATTATTGGCACAAGCTTGTTAACTAATGACAGTGACTTTGATGGCGATAGTTTGTCATTAATTACCACGCCAGATGTTGAGCCGAGCAATGGTAGTGTTGTGCTAAGTACGGATGGTACTTTTACGTATACCCCAAACACGAACTTTTTCGGTAGTGATAGTTTTGATTATCAAACCTCTGATGGCAAAGGTGGTAGCGCTATCGGCACGGTTAACATCAATGTCATCATGGTAAATGATGCACCGGTCGCTAACGCTGAGTCCGCAACTTTAGCGGAAGACGGGAATGCGGTGATTGATGTCACTGATAATGATACCGACTTGGATGGCACCATTGATGCCACCACCGTTGTTATTACCACACAACCTGCCAATGGAGCCGCAGTGGTTAACGCCACCACAGGTGACGTTACCTATACGCCAACAGGCGATTACAATGGCGCAGATAGCTTTGCCTATACGGTTAAAGATAATAACGGGCTAGTCTCTAATGCCGCCACGGTTAGCTTAACAGTGACAGCTGTCAATGATGCACCAGTCGCCAATGTTGAATCGGTAACCTTAGCGGAAGACGGAAATGCGGTGATTGATGTCACGGATAACGATACCGACTTGGATGGCACCATTGATGCCACCACGGTTGTTATTACCACACAACCTGCCAATGGAGCCGCGGTAGTTAACGCCACCACAGGTGAAGTTACCTACACGCCAATAGGTGATTACAATGGCGCAGATAGTTTTGCCTATACAGTTAAAGATAATGACGGGCTCGTTTCTAATGCCGCCACGGTTAGCTTAACGGTTACTGCTGTCAATGATGCACCTGCTGCTAATGATCAAAGTTTTAATGTTAATGAAGATAAAACTGATGGTGATCTTGTAGGTACTATTGTCGCTAGTGATCTAGAAGGGCATGAACTAAGTTACGCCATTATAGGTGGTGATGGTAGTTTATTTAATATTAACAGCACGTCCGGCAGTATTACGGTGAATGGCACAACACCATTAAACTTTGAAAATATTACGCAACATGCCTTAAGTATTGAAATTACTGACGACGGTAGTCCTAATCAAAGTAGTGTTATTAGCGTGACTATTAATATAAATAATATAGCTGAGCCTGTTGTACCTACAGAATTATCAAGCTTTGGAAGACCTACCACAGGGTTTTTAGAACTCACACAAGCTAAAACTCAGGCTAAGATTATTGACTCACATAGAGACGGAGACAGAATTTACTTTGTTGGTATTCAAGAAAATATAGATCAAGATATTTATATAGTTGCATACAAGAAAGATGGAAAAATTGAGACTGGTTTTGGCGATAACGGTGTGCAGGAATTTGATTTTGGTCATCATGAAACTGTAAAAGCTATCGCTGAAAAGGGAGGTAAATACTATCTTGCTTTTGAAAGCTATAATGGCGTAAATACCGAAATATGTTTTATAAAGGTCGATAGTAATGGCGATATAGATACAACACTTGGAATAAACGGTGTTAGTTGTACCGATGAAAAGAGCGATTTATCAATTAATGATATGGCTGAAATAGATTCAAATTTTTATGCTGTTGGTCGTAAGCGTGGCTCAGATGATGATTTATTGATTATTCAAATGGATGATGAGTTAGTTTTTATTGATCATACTCCTGCTAATTTAACTGACTCGCCACATATTATTGAAGATATTAGTGGTGCAGGGCTGGATGATGAGGGCTTAGCAATATTTGAACCTCATGATAAGAAAAAACTTATAGCTGGCAGTGTAACAAGTGCAGAAGGTGATATTGATATATTTGCTCAGTTGTTAGATGAAAACGATGAAGCTGTTGTTGAGTTCAATGGTGGCCTTCCTGCAATATATGATATTAATGGCTTTGATGATGTTGTTAAGGAGATTGCAGGTAAAGTTGAAAGTGAATTTATTGCTTATTTAGCCGGCTACACAATTCTAAGCAATGGTAATAAAGAAGCTTCAATTGTTGCCATTGATTATACAGGCACGTTATCTACTGTACTAAATCAAAGTACACTCCCAACAGCCAAGGCTACTTATGACGCTGATGGTGATGGGAATACTGAATCCAGTAGTGGCTGGTCAGAGTTTACTGGAATTGCTTACAATAGTGATTTATATCTAAGTGGTACATTGAATAACGGTCAGAGCAAACAATTTGCAACGAAAATAGACATTGATACTGGTGAGACTTCTAATGCTTATGGAAATAGCGGATATCGAAAAATTTCTTATGGCACTGATGAGAGCTATGCATTATCAATGAGTCTTGATGGTAGTAGAACAGTGTGGATGTCAGGCTATCGCCAAGCTGATGATACAAGTGAAATAATTATTAGTGCTGTGGATGATGAAGGTAATCGTCTAGTAGGTGCAGACGCTGATGACGGTGGTCACTTTAGTAATGGCAAACATACAATTAATCATACTAGTACTCCTTCTGATGATCTTGCGGTAAAAGTAATAAAAATTACAAATGGAGATCATGCTGATAAGTTTTTAGTTGCCTCAGTAGCTAATGCAAATAGCAAGAACGATATTGTTTTAACTCGTTTTACTACAAATGGTGAACTTGATACCACTTTTGATAATGATGGTCATAAACAAGTAAAAATTGGCGATAATGTAGAGGTAACAGGCTTAATTGAACTAACAAGTGGCGAGTTTGTCATTTATGGTAATGTTACCGAATCTGAAACTCATGGTTTTATCGCCAAGTTAGATGAAAACGCCAATTTAGACAGCAGTTTTGCCACTAATGGTATTTATACTACTGTAGATATTAGCGCGACTAAAATAATTTTTAATCAAGTAGCCATAGACAGCAACAATAGTATCGTGGCCGTTGGAGGGTTAGAAGATGACAGTTATTTTGTTCTTCGTCTTAACAGCACTGGCAACCTTGATAACAGCTTTAACTCGAACGGCTATCGTGATTTCCAACTCAATTACATTTTTAACTCGCTTGCCATCGATGCCAGTAATAACACTGTCTCTTATACACATCTGACGCTGCCGACGAAGAG
>CAJXUT010000052.1 GCA_913061365.1 uncultured Colwellia sp. | reverse complement strand
ACGAGATTCCTCTACGTCTCGTGGGCTCGGAGATGTGTATAAGAGACAGGTTCATAACTACGTAAATCGCTTACACTATTTTAACTTGAACTGAGCAACTAACACCTTCAAATTATCATTGGCATTGGTTAGTTCTACGGTTTGTTCTAAGCTGTTATGCCCATTTTTAACCAATTCATTAGCCATATCACTAATGGCTGTCATATTACGGGCAATCTCGCCTGATACACAACTTTGCTCTTCAGCCGCAGTAGCTATTTGTAAATTAAGTCCGTTAATTTGTGTAACTGAATCACCAATTGAGTCAAGATCTGTCGCTACAACTTCTGTTGAGTCCGCAACTTTTAAACATGTCTGTTTGGTATTGCTCATTGTCGAAATGGCAGCGCTTGAACCCTCACGTAACTGTGACAATGTTTGTTCTATTTCAGTTGTACTATGCTGAGTTTTTGCTGCAAGTGCTCTTACTTCATCAGCAACTACGGCAAAGCCTCTACCATACTCACCTGCTCTAGCCGCTTCAATGGCAGCATTCAATGCTAATAAGTTAGTTTGATCAGCAATATCACCTATAACTTTTAACACATTATTAATATCAGAGGTGTTTCGTTCAATTTCAGAAATACTATCAGCCGTGTGCTCAACTTCTTCAACAAGTTTGGCAACAATAATAGTTGCTTCTCCAACAGAGTTTTTTGACTTTACTGCTTGTGTATTGGTTGTTTGCGTAAATGCCGCTGTGTCATTACTATTTTGAGCAACATCTTTTGCTGTGACGCTCATTTCTTCTATTGCTGAAACTATTTGATCTGTTTCATTCACATGGGCATCTAAGATACTGCTATTAGACTCAACTTCATTTTTTAATTTATGAATATTGACATCAATTTCACTACTAGAGTGAGATACATCAAGCATTAATGTTTGCAGTTTTTCAATGAACAAATTAATATTTTCAGAAATAATACCTAAATCATCATTACTATTCACTGGTAAGCGAGAAGTTAAATCACCCGTACCTTGAGACAAATCATGTATCATTTCTTTAAGTAATAAAATAGGACGGTACAGTGCTTGTAATACTAGTAACAATACAATGATACCCAGTGTCATCATAACAAGTGACGATATAATCGCTTGATTAAATGCTGAACTTAGTGAGGCATAAGCAACTGATTTATCTATACCAACAAATAAATACCACTTTCTTCCATTAACCAATGTTATTGATTTGGTAAAACCAATTTTTTCATCACCATTTAATGTGTAGTCTTGCATTATTTCATCTTGAGATAACATATTATTCTCAATATCTGCTAAACCAGCATTGCGAAAAGGAGTTCCTGCAACAACAACTTTTGATGTTGAGGCTAAAACATTTCCTTTATCATCAGTGATAACCGCAATTGAGCCTGGTTCATGAAGTCTATCTACTGTGTCATTTAAAATGGCCAACCCTATATCAGCTAAGGCAACGCCATCATTCATCACCTTAATGATTGAAATTACATCGTTTCCTGTTGTTGCATCGGGATATACATCAGTTATATCTAAAACATTACTGGTTTTCCCCTGAGAATACCAAGGTCGCTTTCTTGGATCATATAACTCAATTTTTGCAACACCATCAACCCACGCTTCACCTACTGCTGTTGAGTATGCTCGACCGTCATCAAAGCCAATAAAAATATCAGTTACTTCACCTGCTGATTTTGCTAATCGAGCAATACCAACAAAGTTATCTTGATAAGAGCCTTTAACATAATTATCAGCCAATTCATCAACTAGTTTAGCTTTACTCTGAAACCAAGTTTCTATTTTATCTGCTTCATATCGAACCATCTCTTGGGATATTTTATTCACATCTTCTATTGTTTTATCACGAATATGATCATATGAGATCCAATTAGAAACAAATAAACATAGGATAATTAGTCCACTCATAGAGACAATTAGAGTAGTTCTAAAGCCAAATAATTTTTTCATAGTAGATCGCCCTTAAATATTTTATGTAAACATACTTTAGTTCACGTAAATAACTGATATAAGTATTGAATTGATTATGTGGTAAATTTTTTATTTCTACCTAAATAAAATTTACTCTTGAATATATTTGTTCCAAATTGGCTTTATCTTGCCATTTTGTTGAAGTTTCGCTAACTCTTGTATAAACATGTTAACGGCACATTGTGATGTAACTTTATTAAAAACAAAGTTAATCTTTGAATTATCATCCAATGATAAAACAGAAGTAAAATTATCTCTGTTACCCCCAAGTTTTTTAAATTGATAGTAGGCAACATTTTCAGAGTAAGCGATTGCATCGACACGTTTATATATTAGCATATTCAGCATGCTCGCTGCAGAAACTGTATCGACTTGCTTTACTGGTATTCTTTGACTGTATAATAAACTTTGACCAATATCACCTCTAACCACAGCAACAGTAAGTTCATCAAGTTGTTTACTCTTTAATTCTTCAATATTTGAGCGTAAAGCCAAGATGGAAATTTTTGCCTTAATAGGCAGAGAAACAAGTTTATACCTATCTGCTCGTTTAGGCGTTGTTACCATCGAAAATGCAGCATAATTTGGGTAATACTCCATATACATGAGTAATCTACTCCATGGCAAGATCTGTATTGATTTAACATCACGATCTATACCCAGTCCTTCATATATTAACGTTAAAACTTCAGGAAAAATGCCAACTAACTGTCCTGATTCGTTTTTAAAATTATAAGGAGGATAATCTTCCGTTATCCATTCAAGTTTAGATAAAAGTACTTTAGCTTCACTTTCATCACACGCAAACAGTGATGGCATAAATATAAGTAGAGCTAAAAACACTAATATTCTCATCACTTTTCATGCCCTCATCGATAATAAGTATTTGAAAGAACAATAATTGGTATAGTACATAGCTTTATAATTATCAAATATTCATAAAGCTATAATAGGAGAAGTTAATAAAAATAATTAAGATAATTCATACAGATATACACACTTCATCTAAAAGTTTATTTTCATAATATCGATGATTTCATCTTTAATAAGCCAGTAACGACAATACCAATTATTCTATTGTGACTTTAAATAACTCATCCTAAAATATTGTTTCTTTACTTGATACTAGCACAGCAAACCTGCTCCGAATAATATTCTGAATCGTTATTTGATCTATCACAAGGCTCGGTCTAAATTTATCAAATTACAGTAATTTCTTTAATATTTAGGCATAAAAAAGCCGCCCTTTAGGACGGCTTAGATTATCATTAACTTAACAAAAAATTAGTCTTTTTGTTGTGTCATTTCAGCAGGAGCTTTACCACCGCTAACAAAATATTCACGTGTTAGTGAAATCACAACAGGACTCAACAATACTAATGCAATAAGGTTAGGAATAGCCATTAATGCGTTCATAGTATCAGCAAGTAACCAAATGAACTCTAACGAACCGATAGCACCAACTGGTACAACAATAATCCAAAGTACACGGAATGGCATAATCGCTTTAACACCAAAGAAGTATTGTACACATTTCTCACCGTATACACTCCAACCTAAGATAGTTGTGAATGCAAAAACTGTAAGTGCAATAGCAACAATGTAGTTACCAAAAGGAATTGCTGTCGCAAAAGCATTTGATGTTAATTCAGCACCTGTTGAACCAGATGTCCACTCACCAGAAACAATGATTGCTAAACCAGTAATAGAACAAACAACTAATGTATCAATGAACGTACCTAACATGCCCACAAGACCTTGTGCTACAGGGTTGTTAGTTTTAGCTGCAGCATGTGCGATTGGAGCGCTACCTAAACCAGCTTCATTTGAAAATACACCACGAGCCACACCGAAACGGATAGCAGCCCAAACAGCAGCACCAGCGAATCCACCTTCAGCAGCAGTTTCTGTAAATGCACTTTCGAATATTAGAGCTATAGCTGCAGGAAGTTCAGCAGCATGTATGATTAATACAACAATACCTGCACTAATGTAGAAAATAGCCATTAGTGGAACAAGTTTACCTGCAACATCACCAATACGCTTAATACCACCCATAAGCACTGCGCCTACAAGTACCATTAAAATAATACCTGTAGCAACAGGTGGTACACCAAAGCTACTTTCAAGAGCGTTTGCAACTGAGTTTGATTGTACTGTATTACCAATACCAAAAGCTGCAATAGAACCAAATAGTGCGAATGCACCACCTAACCAGCCCCATCTGCTTGATAAACCATTTTTGATGTAGTACATCGGACCACCGATTTGGTTACCGTTTGCATCAACTTCACGGTAACGAACAGCAAGTACCGCTTCAGCGAACTTAGTTGCCATACCTACTAATGCAGTACACCACATCCAAAATAGTGCACCAGGACCACCTAAAAAGATAGCCGTTGCAACACCAGCAATATTACCTGTACCGATAGTAGCAGATAAAGATGTCATCAATGCGTTAAAAGGACTAATTTCACCTTTAGCACTTTTATCTTCATCAGGGATACGGCCAGTCCAAAGTAGCTTAAAGCCTGTACCTAAATTAATAATTGGCATAAATCGTAAACCAACCATTAAGAATAAACCAACACCTAGTATCATAACTAACATGGGAACACCCCACACTAGGCTATTGAGACTGGAAATCAAACCCGTAATAAATTCCATAATAATTTCTCTCTCTGCTGTAATATTTATATTTATATTTATATTTATATTTATTGATCAACCTAATGTTGATTTTTATTTCTATAATCGAAAACCCCACAAAACCAACAAAAGTTTCCAATAGGAAACAAACTATCCAAAAAGAAAAAGAAATGCAAGAGAAAAATGATTAATTATAGGTTTAACTTACATTAGAATTTTCAGTTTTAAGCGATTTATGGAGCAAAAATATTCGTTATCCCTTTATAATATAGACGTAAATATTAACAATCTGAGCAGTTTTAGTAATTATTTCTCCCTAAAAATAAATATCACTACTCAGCAGTAACCCATAAGATCAATGCATCTTTTTTACTGGTTGAAATAACAAGGTGTCCCATTGTTGCATCATAGTAAGCGCTATCCCCTTCAACTAAGGTTGCCGGTTCATAGAATTCAGTGAGTAATTGAACCTCACCTTCAAGCACCAGTAAAAATTCTTCACCTTCATGTCTAACCCATTCACCAAAGTGCTCAAAGTTACGAGCATGAACTCTGCTTTTGTAGGGCATCATTTTTTTATTTCTTAATTGAGTCGCCAACAACTCATGCTCATAGGTTAAGGTAGCGTGAGGCGTACCTTCATTATTTAAGGTTACATCTCGCCGACCGGTTACTTTACTTTCTTTGGGCTTGGTGAATAACTGAGGTAATTCTATATCAAGACCAGAAGCTAACTTCTGCATTACACTAAATGTTGGTGATATTTGTTCATTTTCAATTTTTGACAATGTAGAACGTGCTAACCCTGTACGTTTACTTGCTTCTTCTAACGTCAATTTGTTTTGAGTACGAATCGCTTTTAATTGTAACCCTACAGACGCCTTTTCTATCATTCGCGTATTGTTTTCATTATCCGCTACGGCCATAGAAGGGTACTTATCTAACTTATCTAATTTATCTTGTGTATCCATTTTATTATCTCCTCACTAAAACTATATTCACAGAATAGTGGCATATTAATAAGTTAGAACAAACTACTTTAGGAAACTATTAACCATCAAACTTATATAAACAAAGCAAAGGAAGGAAAAAGTTTCCTATAGGAAACTTTTCTTGCTTTTAAGAAAAATGCCTGCTATGTTTTATATACGTCCGACACTCAGCCATTAAATAAACACTGGAACATTGACGGAAAAAACTCTTTTCAATTTGTTCATTAAGTTATCTATAACTAATTTGATGAACAAATTAAAACGACCATCAGCCAGGCTTATATAGTGTGAGTGAATATAAATAAACGTAGCTCTTTATTAATTCAAGCTACACAAGAATCATCAGGTTGACTGAATAAAGATTCATAACCCTTAACTATTGAGGCAAACAATAATGAAAAACACTTATACATCAAGTGAGCTAGAGCACTTTTTTTCAGCCAAACTACCTTTTACTGATGGTGCTGTTCAAATGGCAATTGAGCTTGAAGAAAAGCGTCAAAACCAGCAAATTGAATTAATTGCATCTGAAAACATTGTTTCAAAAGCAGTTATGGAAGCCCAAGGTACAGTATTAACTAATAAATACGCTGAAGGTTACCCTGGTCGTCGTTATTACGGTGGTTGTGAATATGTAGATAAAGTAGAAGCATTAGCTATTGAACGTGCAAAATTTATCTTTAAAGCTGATTACGTTAACGTTCAGCCTCATTCTGGTGCACAAGCTAATGGCGCGGTAATGTTAGCTTTAGCAAAACCTGGTGATACTATTTTAGGTATGTCACTTGATGCTGGTGGTCATTTAACTCACGGTGCAAGACCTGCACAATCAGGTAAATGGTTTAATGCGATTCATTACGGTGTACGTAAAGATGACATGCGCATTGATTATGACCAAGTATTAGCACTTGCTGTAGAACACCAACCAAAAATCATTATTGCTGGTGGTTCAGCTATCCCTCGTCAAATTGATTTCTCTAAGTTCCGTGAAATTGCAGATCAAGTTGGCGCATTATTAATGGTAGATATGGCTCACATTGCTGGTTTAGTTGCCGCTGGTGAACACCAAAATCCATTACCTTATGCTGACGTTGTTACAACAACGACTCATAAAACATTAAGAGGCCCACGTGGCGGCTTAATCTTAACCAACAAAGAAGACATTGCTAAGAAAATCAACTCGGCTGTATTCCCTGGTTTACAAGGTGGACCATTAATGCATGTAATTGCTGCAAAAGCAGTAGCATTAGGTGAAGTACTAGAGCCATCTTTTGGTGCATACATTAAGCAAGTATTAAGTAATGCAAAAGTATTAGCAAGCACACTACAAGAACGTGGTTGTGACATCGTTACTGATGGTACTGATACTCACTTAATGCTAGTTGACCTTCGTCCTAAAGGACTTAAAGGTAATGCTACTGAAGAAAGTTTAGAGCGTGCTGGTATCACTTGTAACAAAAATGGTATCCCATTTGATTCAGAAAAGCCTATGATCACTTCAGGTATCCGTTTAGGTACGCCTGCTGGCACTAGCCGTGGTTTTGGCAATGAAGAGTTTGCATTAATTGGACAATGGATCGGTGATGTTCTTGACGGTTTAGTAGAAAACCCAGAAGACAACAGCGTAATTGAAAATGCAGTATTAGAAAAAGTTCAAGCACTTTGCTTGAAGTTTCCACTATATAGCTAAGTCTCTATAAAAATTGAACAACGAGTGCACTGATACTAAAAGTTAAATTGAATAAATAAAATATTCATTATTTAAGTTAATAGATAGCTTAATTCAGTTATACGCACTCGTTGTTAGTTTGAAAGAATAATTTGTAGTAACTAATCACTTAGTCACTACAAATCAATTGATACGTAAGTATCTATTACAACAAATAAGTAATTTTATTATTTGAATTACTCACTAAAAAATAACTACAACTAAATGAAAACGGGGAATACTATGAATAACTTTAAAATTAAAAAATCATTACTATCTTTAGCACTTGTTTTACCTGCATTTGCATCATATTCAGCTACTGATGTTTCAAAAGAAGCATTACAAGAGCAATTAGTTGAAATTCAAAGCCGCTTAGATCAATTAGAAAGCCCTAAAGGTGCTTCTTCTGATAATACATCTATCAGCTTCTACGGTTCTTTACGTCCAACATTTGGTTTAACTGCCCAAGACAGCGCTGATAGCTGGGATGTTGGTGATGCATTATCACGTATTGGTGTTGCAGCAGAGCACAAACTAAGCGGTGGTTTAGTTGGTTTTGCAAAAGGTGAATTTAAAGTAGACATTTCAAATAATGGCGACTTTGGTGAAGCACGTAAAGCATACGTTGGTATTAAAGGTGACTTTGGTCGTGTTGCTATCGGTAAACAAGATACAACTCAATACGCAATCATCGGTGACCCAGTTGATATCTTTAACCGTGCTGCTACTCCATTAGCTTATGATGACGCGAGTACATTCCGTCAACAACAATTAGTAAGCTACAGAAAAAGCGTTGGTAACTTAGATTTTCGTATTGAAGCTCAATTCAATGGCGGTGATGCTACTAATGAAGGCAGTGACTTAGTTAACGGTGGTGTTAAATACAACGGTAAAGACTTTACTGTAGCGGCTGCATACCAAACTAAAGATCTTGCAGGAACAGATAAAAATACATTTGGTGTATCTGCTTCAAAATCATTTGGCGATTTATACGTAGCTGCTGCTTATCAAGATATTGATAACGGTGGAAATGGCCAAGATCAAAATACTATTGATGTTGTTGGTGCATATAAAATCAATGCAGCTTACAAAGTTAAAGTAGGTTACGGTGTGTTCTCTGACGATTTAGCCGCAGCTAATAGCAGTGAAATTACACGTATCAATACTACTGTTGAATGGCATGGTAGCCCTGATTACTACTTATTTGCTGAGTTCCAAAACAACAGCTACGATACTGAAGCTGCTGGCAGAGAAGACAGCAACCAATTTATGGTAGGTATGCGTTATAACTTTAACTACAACTTCTAATTTACACTTAGTTAGTAACGTTTAAAGAAAGCATATTAAAAAAGGCCTTGAATCAGTAATTGATTCAGGGCCTTTTTATTATCTGAATAAAGTAATTTTTTAGAGAATTTTCTTAATTATTATTCATGCATAGAAGCGGTAAAGTTACATACCAACTCTTCAAATTCTTCAATAGAAATAGGTCTGCCAAAGAAATAACCTTGATATTGATTACAACCATTTTCAAATAAAAATTGACGCTGTTCATTGGTTTCTACGCCTTCAGCAATAACATCATAATTTAAACTTTTAGATAAACTAATCACAGCTTTCACAATCGCAGCATCATCAGGATCGGTGGTAATATCTCGAACAAATGACTGATCAATTTTCAGCTGCTTCAACGGCAAGCGCTTTAAACAAGAAAGTGATGAGTAACCTGTACCAAAGTCATCCATTGAAAAGTCAATGCCAAACTGGTTCAACCGCTCCATCTTATCAATAACCATCTCTACATTATCTAATACAATACTTTCAGTTAGCTCTAACTTTAAACTGCGAGGGTTAATATTATTAGAAGAAAAAATATATTGAACCGTTTCTACAAAATTATCTTGCTTGAACTGTAAAGCGCTAACATTAACAGATATTTGCCAATGTTCTCGATTCGGCATATTTTCCCATTTTTTAAGTTGTTGGCAAGCTGACTCTAAAACCCAGTTACCTATAGGAATAATTAAACCACTTTCTTCTGCAAGCGGTATAAAGTCAAATGGCGAAATCATCCCCCTTTCAGGATGAAACCAACGTAATAATACTTCAGCGCCTAAAATGCCCGACGTTTCATCTATTTGTACTTGGTAATATAATTCAAATTCTTCATTATCAATCGCATGGTGAAGTTCAGCGAGAATTGATGCATTTTTCTCTAGTGCTTTTTGCATTGCGGGGTCAAAGAAACGAATAGTATTTCTGCCTGCAGACTTTGCTTGATACATAGCCACATCAGCTTGCTTTAAAATTTCATCATGACAAGCTGTGTTTGAGCTAAACATGCTAATACCGATGCTAGGGGTACAATGAAACGTTATTTCTTTTTTAGTGTTTGAATTTTCTTTAGTAGATAATTTGTAAGGTTTACAGATAGACCCTCTTATTTTTTCAGCTATTTCTTCGGCATCATGACCGGCAGAAATTTCATCATCACCAAGGTTGGTGATTAAAATAACAAATTCATCCCCCCCTAAACGAGCAACAAGATCTTCTTCTCTGAGGATATTTTGCATTCTGCCTGCAACAGCAATTAATAATGAATCACCTATACTGTGCCCTTCAGTATCATTAAGTGTTTTAAAGTGGTCTAAGTCAATAAAAAGCAATGCGTTAAATCGGGTATCATCTGCATTCACATTAACCATCAACTGTAATCGCTCTTGAAACATTCTGCGATTAGGTAATAAGGTTAGAGGATCATAAAAAGCCAAACGTTTAATTTGATCTTCATGATTCTGTCGTTCTGTAATGTCTCTACATACCGTCATCAAACCATAGCGAGTACCATCTAAACCATCAAAGGTTTTTTTGATTGTTTCATGTAAAACCTTACTGCCATCAGGGTAAACAACCCACTCGTCTTGGCTATAAACTTTGCCACTGGAAATGATTTCTTGTTCATCAACATCCAGCTTATAAGCAGGTTTAACTCGCTTGATAAAATCTTTATCAACTTTTCCTTTAATCTCTTTTTCTGTTAAACCAATATATTTCTCGAAAGCCTGATTACAGCCTAAATAGCGACCTTTAGTGTCTTTAAAAGAGATTAAATCAGGTAATGAGTCAATTAATCCACGCATTAAGCTTTTTTCTCTGCTTAACAATTGTTGACTTTTAATCAGCGCAGAATCTGTCTGACGCCTTTCATTTTGACGTTTTAAAATTAAACCGACTAACATGGTACAAATAGGGAAGATAAGTATTAATGGTTGTACGATAGCATCTAAAATTTTGTATCTTAAATGTAATGGCATCAAGAACATACAACAGAGGACAAAAATTTGAATCAACATACCGAATGCATATAATTTAAACCAATCAAGTACTAATTGTTTTTGCTTTAAAATATTCGCAAATAAATAACCTAAATAGCCAGGAACAATTACAACTAAAGAGCCAACAAGTATTCCTTCCCCTCCCATATAAAGTCTTAAACTAACCATCATAACGCTGGCAATTAATGTTGGTATAAAGCCAAAAAACAAACCACACAGACTGATTAAAATCCATCTAGTATCAAAAAATACTCCTGGCGCCATTTCCCAAGAAGTATTCATAACAGCAACACCTAAAACGCCAACCAGTAGACCTGAAATTATCGCTCGTAGCATTTCATTTTTTATAGATTCAAGATTTAATGCATCATAAATAACACCTAAACTAATAAGTAAAACGGCATTGTAGAATAGTCCAACGAAACTACTTGTATCCATGTATGGTAATAATCCTTCAAAAGGTAATTTTTATTTCATATACCGCATGCTACAGCAACAGTGTATGAGCGATATTTTTCGATTACTTTCTATAGACAGCACATTTTAATAAATAGCATTTTTAGTCTCAATTGACCAATTAAGTTACTTATATAGAAGAAAACAATGAGCTTTTATTGTTTTATTTCATAATAAATAGCTCAAATAAATAAAATTAACCAGTGGTTAACACTTCATATATCTAAAATATACATTGCGATTAAGCCATTTAGACGTCTAGGCGTAAAAAAGCTAGAAAAATAACTTTGAACAGAGTAGAATCTTCACAATATTATTGTACTACTATCAATTTTTATATTTTAACGCCGATTTTATATAACTTAATTTTATCGACTTTTTCATAAAGTCTGCAGATAAGCGTTAAAATACAATTTGCTGAGGATTTATGTCTACACACTTTTTCACTTCAGAGTCTGTTTCTGAAGGTCACCCCGATAAAATAGCCGATCAAATTTCAGATGCGGTTTTAGATGCCATTATAGCTAAAGATAAATTTGCTCGTGTTGCCTGTGAAACCATGGTTAAAACCGGCGTTGCTATTATTTCAGGCGAAGTGAGTACAAATGCATGGGTTGACTTAGAAACGATCACTCGTAATGTTATAAGTGATATTGGTTACACTTCTTCTAATGTTGGTTTTGATGGCGAAACTTGTGGCATTATGAACTTAATTGGTCAACAGTCACCTGAAATTGCCCAAGGTGTTGATCGTTCTAAACCTGAAGATCAAGGTGCTGGCGATCAAGGTCTAATGTTTGGTTATGCTACCAATGAAACTGAAACTTTAATGCCTGCCCCACTATACTATTCTCATCGTTTAGTTGAACGCCAAGCTGAAGCGCGTAAATCAGGTATTTTACCTTGGTTACGTCCGGACGCTAAATCGCAAGTTACCTTTATTTACGAAGATAATAAGCCTGTGGCAATTGATACCGTTGTATTATCAACGCAGCATAACCCTGACATTAAGCAAGAAGATTTAGTTGATGCGGTAATGGAAAACATTATTAAGCATGTTTTACCTGCAGAATTGTTAACTGAAAACACTAAATATCACATCAATCCAACAGGTCGCTTTGTTATTGGTGGTCCAGTAGGTGATTGTGGTTTAACTGGTCGTAAAATTATTGTAGATACCTACGGTGGTATGGCTCGACATGGTGGTGGAGCTTTCTCAGGTAAAGATCCATCAAAAGTAGACAGAAGTGCAGCTTATGCTGGTCGTTATGTAGCAAAAAATATTGTTGCTGCAGGTCTTGCTGATAGATGTGAAATTCAAGTGTCGTACGCTATTGGCGTTGCTGAGCCTACTTCAATTTCAATTGATACCTTTGGCACTGGCAAAATCAGTGAAGATAAACTTGTTGAAATAGTACGCGAAAACTTTGACTTACGTCCTTATGGCATTACTAAAATGTTAGACCTTCTACACCCTATGTATCAACAAACAGCTGCATATGGACATTTTGGTCGTGAACCATTTGAAATGACTGTTGGAGATGATACTTTTACAGCATTTAGTTGGGAAAAAACCGACAAAGCTGATGACTTACGTCAAGCTGCTGGTATTTAAATAAACTATAAGCAAAATAACTTAGTACAGTACTTTCAAAAACCAGCATTTATGCTGGTTTTTTCATTTTATAAGCAAAAAAATAGTTAAGCTCAACCATTGTTTTTTAACATTTTAACCCCTATCTTGTATTTATACCAATACGAATAAATATGTAATAATTCTAAATGGACTAAATACTCCAATAACGTCGTTGCTTTCAATCCCAATAGCCAGCTATTGCTCAATCAAGCGCCTTGTTCTTGAAAATTTATCCTCATTAATATTTAATCAATAATTTACTAGTATTGGTATTATCTCCTTACTATAAAATACAACCCATTAGGTGACTTAGCCACACTATGTCTAAAACACGAATTTATCAAAATACCGATTTTATTGTAAATAGCACAGTGAAATTATCTGATGATGCTTTTGGTCATATGGTAAGAGTACTTCGTTTAAATGAGGGTGACATCGTTACCTTATTTAATGGCAACGAAAGTAATTCTAAAGAAGTATTTCAATACACTGCACGCTTAGTTGATGTTAAAAAGAAACATGCTAGTGTTGAAATAATCAGCCAAGAAACAATCAGCAACGAATCTCCATTGAATATCCATTTAGGTCAAGGGATTTCACGAGGTGATCGTATGGACTTTACCTTGCAAAAATCGGTAGAACTTGGGGTAAGTAAAATTACGCCATTATTCACTGAACGTTGCGGCGTAAAATTATCAAGCGAACGTTTAGCCAAAAAGCAAGATCAGTGGCAAAAAATAGTCATTAGTGCATGCGAGCAAAGTGGTCGTTGCATTGTACCTTTAGTCTCTGAACCTATGCTTTTACAAGACTGGTTAAATGAGCAAACAAACGCTTTAAAACTTAATTTACACCCTAAAGCAGAACATTCCATTATGACATTACCGATGGATAAGCCAGCAAATGAATTAAGTATTAGGTTACTTATTGGCCCTGAGGGTGGGTTAACTGATGAAGAAATTAGCCAAGCCAATAGTGCAAGTTTTCAAGATATTCTGCTTGGCCCTAGAGTATTGAGAACAGAAACAGCCGCACTTACCGCAATTACCGCCTTACAATGTCGCTTTGGCGATCTAAAATAACGTATTAATAGGAAATAAAATGACAACGACAGCTCCCATCAAACTCGGTATCGTAATGGATCCTATTTCTCAAGTTAAAGTTGCTAAAGACTCTTCAATGGCAATGATGCTTGAAGCCCAAAAACGTGGCTACGAAATTTATTACATGGAAATGCAAGATCTTTACCTTGATCAAGGCCAAGCAAGAGCCAGCACACAAAAAGTCAAAGTATTTGATGATAGTAATCACTGGTATGAACTATCTGATCAACAAGACATGGCATTAAGTGATCTTGACGCTATTCTTATGCGTAAAGATCCACCATTTGATACTGAATTTATTTACGCAACTTATATGCTTGAGCGTGCAGAAGTTGAAGGTACATTAATTGTTAATAAGCCACAAAGTTTACGAGATTGTAATGAAAAACTATTTACTGCTTGGTTTGCTGATTTAACACCTCGCACGTTAGTGACTCGAAACGATAAACAGATCCGTAATTTTCATCAAGAACTAAAAGACATTATCATTAAGCCACTTGATGGCATGGGCGGTTCTTCAATATTTAGAATTAAAGAGAATGACGCTAACGTTGGGGTTATCATTGAAACCCTTACTAACCATGGGCAACAATATGCAATGGTGCAAGAGTACATGCCTGAAATTGTTGACGGTGACAAACGTATTCTTATTGTTAATGGCGAACCTATGCCTTATTGCTTAGCTCGAATTCCTGCACAAGGTGAAACCCGTGGTAATTTAGCTGCTGGTGGTCGAGGCGTTGCTAGACCATTAAGCCCAAGTGATAAACTTATTGCTGAAACTATTGCTCCTGAACTAAAAAAACGTGGTTTATATTTTGTTGGCTTAGATGTCATTGGTGATAAAGTCACTGAAATTAATGTAACTAGTCCAACATGTATACGAGAAATTGAAGCAGCCTATCCAATTAATATAAGTGGTAAATTAATGGATGCTATTGAAGAAGATATTAAAAGATAATTGTAACTTTTCACAAATTTAACTGTTAGTAAAAATCACTTATAGAGGTACAAATGGATAGTTTAGAAAATCAATTTTTAATTGCCATGCCATCATTAAGTGATGACTACTTTAATAAAACCGTCACCTACATCTGTGAACACAATGATGAAGGTGCGATGGGTTTAATTATTAATATGCCCGTGAATATCACTTTACAAGATTTATTAAAACAAATTGAAGAAAATGATAATGAAGACGCGAGTAAAGATAAAGATGCTAGTGAAGGCGAAGCTAGGGTTGGACACAAAGGCAGTTCAATAACAGCAGAAAGTACGAATATAAATCATAGTTTAGAGCAACTTGTGCTTTCTGGTGGGCCTATTTCTCAAAACCGTGGCTTTGTCTTACATCGAACTCAAGCGGGCTGGAAAAGCTCGCTTGCACTCAGTGACGACATAATGATCACCACCTCAAAAGATATTTTACTTTCGTTAGGCACAAAAGAAGCACCTGAACAGTTTATGGTCACTTTAGGTTATGCCGGATGGGGACCTGGTCAATTAGAAACAGAATTACAAGCTAATTCTTGGCTAACCATTGACGCCGACAGTAAAATTTTATTTGATACGCCTATAGAACAACGTTGGCAAAAAGCCACTGAAAAACTGGGAATCGATATTGCCCATTTATCTTCTGATATTGGTCATGCATAAACTAGCAGTAAGCATATATTCCTAACGACTAACAAAAGCACTCCCCAAATATTAGGTAAAAATTGTGGCAAAAAAAAGTAATCCCATAGGTCAACGCACTGTTATTGGCTTTGATTTTGGTAAAAAATATATTGGTGTAGCTGTTGGCCAAGAAATGACAGGCAGTGCATCACCTCTTGGTTCTATTAAAGCAAATGATGGTATTCCACACTGGGATTCGTTAGCAAAATACTTGAAAGAATGGCAGCCTGATTTTGTTGTTGTTGGATTACCACTTAATATGGATGGAAGTGAGCAGCAACTAACCTTAGATGCGAAAAAGTTTGGACAGCGTGTTGCTGGACGCTTTGGCTTAACGGTTGAGTTTCAAGACGAGAGACTCACAACAACAGATGCAAAGGAGCAGCTATTTTCACGCGGTGGTTATAAAAACTTAAAAAAAGATAATATTGACGCAGAATCAGCTCGACTCATTATTGAAAGTTTTTTTGAACAAAGCTATGGGTAACTAAAGCTTAGCTTACTAGAAAGAATACCTACTTATCCATCATCGATAAGATTGCAATCATAACACCGCTCATTTTAGTTTCGCTATTTGGCTTTATTTGTAATAAATATTATTAGCTCAGTGGTAAGTAGCTTGCTACTTTAAGTAAGCTATCTTCTAAAATAGCATTTCTCTCTTTAACTTCCCCTACTTTTGCTACAGAATTTTAGGCAAATTATATGTTTCTTTTATAGTGATGAAGTTCTGCTAAAAATCCAGTTGATTCTCTTTGTATTATTAAAGCCATTAACAATAAACCGTGGCTTGTACTACCAAACCAATAACTATTGACGGTAATCACACCATTACTTTACCTATTATTCATGCTTTATATAAAAGTATGTACAAAATGACTACCGTATCTTCAGCAGTAGAAATCTACATCAACAACTGAAAATAGAATCTTATTCAAGTAAAGCTTTTCAAATAGTTGACTACGCTCCCTTCTCTTAATGTTTCATTAAGATAAACCCTAAGGTTTAATGTTTAGTATTTAACCTTGATTAAATTTATTGTTCAATAGATAAAATAAATGACTGCTTAAATTTGTATAAAAAAATTGTATAGCAGTAAGGTATAAGTAGCTGTAATCATTTCCGCTATGGTCAAAGTAAACAGCGCTGATTCATCATGCTCGATAAGTGCGTATCTACAGAAGGTCAATCACTATGGGGTCACATGAACCTGAACATTTCAGTTTTAAAAAACCTAAAGTGCAGAGTAAAGCATATCGTAAAAATTATAGCCTGTTAACTAAACACGAACATTTTAGTCAAAACTATGAAGGTTTGCACGCTAGACCATTTCCTGTACTTTCTACACCTTTTCGTACTTCCCAACTATGTTTTTTACATGATGAGTCTTATAGTCATGAGAGTGAACTCATTCTTTTACGTGAAATATGCCAGCGCTATAGCGTTAATCCTCCTGGTAAAGATATTTCTTGCTTCTACCAAGATCTAGGTGGATATGAAATTAGATGGGAGCGACATACTGAATTTAGTAGCTATACATTTTTGCTCAACGATAGAGATGAGAACCTCTTTACATCAACACCGATTGAATTAATCCCAATTGACTGGTTACAACGTTTACCTGGGAAAGTTATATCTGCGGTACATCTTGAAGCATTAGACGTAACATCTGTTAATTTAGAAAAAAATTCTTTACGTCAATATTTTGAAGGTCAGCGTTTAATCGGCTCTAAATTACACCATGGTGAGGCCTCTATTTATAGTGCAATGCGATTGCATAGTGATAGTTTTAATCGAATATTAATGGTGAACAATAGTTTAAACGAATGTCAAAATGGCAGAGTACTTAGGTCTCTACTGGAAATTGAAGCATATCGCAATATGGCGCTATTAGCTTTTCCTCTAGCACAAGAAGTTAGCGCTAAAGTTAGCCAAATGGAATCGCAATTAGCCCAGTTACTGAAAGCACAAAATAGTAAAAAATCCTCAACTGACGAAAAACATCAACTTACCGTTCTTTCTGAAATGGCAGCTATTATTGCTGAATTAATTACAAACTCTCGCTATCGATTTGATGCAGGTACGGCTTATTACCAAATGGTTGAAAGCCGACTAGAAGAGCTAGAAGAACAAGAAATCACTGAGCTACAAACGCTTACTTCATTTATAGAGCGTCGATTATCACCAGCGTGTCGTACTGTACTAGCTACTAAACGAAGACTTGACGATTTAGCCTCAAGGGTTAATAGAGCAAGTGACCTTCTTCGAACACGTATAAATATGGTTATTGAAACCCAAAACCAAGCATTACTTCAATCAATGGATAGAAGAGCCAAAATGCAGTTCAACTTACAACAGACTGTTGAAGGTTTATCTGTAGTTGTTATGACGTATTACGTGCTTCAGCTTTTTGACTATATGTTGGAGGCAGCGGATAGTTTGGGCTGGAATACAAATAAAGCATTGAGCATCTCTATGCTAATGCCCGTTGTTTTCGCTAGTGTCTGGTTTCTAGGACAACGTATCAAAAAGCGTTTAAATAATATTGAGTAATGCATAACCATAATCAGTTTTATATGAGTGATAGTTGGAGCGTCAATAATGCGATGTAACCACTGTCTCTTATACACATCTCCGAGCCCACGAGACGTAGAGGAATCTCGTA
>CAJXUT010000051.1 GCA_913061365.1 uncultured Colwellia sp. | reverse complement strand
ATACGAGATTCCTCTACGTCTCGTGGGCTCGGAGATGTGTATAAGAGACAGAGTAAAGCCTGTTATTATACCCCAGATTTTTGCCCTATTGATATTCGACATTACGTTATGAATTTGCAGTTACTCTTTCCCGTTACTTTGCCAAACCATTGGCAAAATTCAGATTCATGTTCTCAACTTGAGAATTTGAACTCTTGGTTACTTGATCCTAATTCACTAACAGCAAGATTAAAAACACATTGTGATCAATTTAGAGTTGAATTATTAGGTCAAAAAGTTGAACGATGCCATCCTGATGAAGCGGTCAGTACTATTCCGGCGGGCGAAGAAGTACTTGTGCGAGAGGTTTTGCTTTATTGTGATGATAAGCCACAAGTCTTTGCTCGTAGCTTGTTACCGCTATCTAGTTTGACAGGTGCAGAACAAGCACTGGCTAACTTAGGCACAAAGTCTCTTGGCCAAGTGTTATTTAATAATCCCTCGCTTGAGCGAAAAGCCATTGAAGTAGCGCAGTTTGATTTACATAGTTCAGTGAGTAAATTAGCGCAACAACTACAATTAAATGTGACTCATCCACTTTGGGGGCGACGTTCTATTTTTGTTTTAGAAAATAAACCTTTAGTCGTTGCAGAAGTTTTTCTTCCCAGTGCATTCGCTTATCAAGATATTGAAAAATCCGTCATAAATTAAAGAATTAACTATGTTTGAAACGCTTCAAAAAAAATGGTTGGCCATTAAATTAATTACCCGTATGGATAAACCTATTGGCACCTACTTACTGATGTGGCCAACCTATTGGGCATTATGGATTGCAAGTGACGGTTGGCCTAGTTTCCATCTGCTTATTGTTTTTAGTTTAGGTGTTTTTATTATGCGTAGTGCGGGCTGTGTCATAAATGATATTGCTGATATAAAAGTTGATGGTAAAGTTGAGCGAACTAAAAACCGTCCGCTGATTTCTGGTTTGATGACTAAAGAACAAGCGATTAATTTATTTGGAGTATTGATTGGTTGTGCTTTAGGTTTAGTGCTGACTTTAAGTTGGCAGACCATTTACCTATCAGTTGTTGCTTTGGTACTAGCAGCATCTTATCCATTTATGAAACGTTATACGCAGTTACCACAAGTGGTGTTGGGTGCGGCTTTTAGCTGGGGCATGATAATGGCTTTTGCTGAAGCAAAGGGAGAGGTTCCCTTGATTGCTTGGTTATTATTTGCTGCAAACTTATTGTGGACAGTCGCTTACGATACCATGTATGCCATGGTGGATAGAGAAGATGATCTTAAAATAGGCGTTAAATCTACAGCCATTTTATTTGGTGATAATGACAAGCGTATTATTGCTTTCTTACAGTTACTTGTTTTAGGTCTATTATTCACGGTAGGCGATATATTAGCATTCGGCTGGCCTTATCAGCTAAGTTTAGTTGTTTGTGCAGGCTTATTTAGTTATCAACAATTATTGATTAGTAACAGAGAACGTAGCCAATGCTTTAAAGCTTTTTTACATAACCATTGGGTTGGTATGGCTGTTTTTATCGGTATATTGATTGAATACTTATAAAATAAAGTCAGTTGGTTAGCTCTCAATCAAGCCTTGATTTACGGCATAACGCACTAAGCCAGCAAAAGTATCAATATTGAGTTTTGTTTTGATGTTGCGGCGATGTGCCTCTACAGTGCGAAAGCTAATACACAAAATTTTTGCCACTTCTTTACTTGAATGCCCTTGTGCAATATATGACAAGATAACTTGCTCTCTTGTGGTCAGTTTTTCACGTTCTAATCTTACTGGATTTTCTATTAAAGCTTTAGTGATAGAGCTGCTGAAATGCGTTTTTCCTGAAGCGACAGTTTTAATTGCGTAGTACACATCTTCTGACGTAGTGTCTTTTAGAATATAACCAGCAGCCCCTGCTTGAATTGCATTATTGACGAACTCAACGCTGTCAAGCATGCTAAAAATAAGCACTTTGGTGTCAGTTAACTGCTCTGTAATTATTTCTGTAGCATCAATACCATTCATGTTTGGCATGCTGATATCCATTAAAACAACATCTGGCTTCAATGTCAGTGCCTTTTGGAGTGCGTCTTTTCCGTCCTCAGCAGAGCCTATAACGTCAATATCAGGGTAATAAGATAAACATGAACTTAAGCCATCTTGTACCATAGGGTGATCATCAACTAACAATACTGATATTTTTTGCTGATCTTCAGGTGGTTTAATCATTATTTTTCTCAGTTATGGCTTGGTTAAAATGATTGGCGAAACAACTTTTAGGTATTTTTGCCGTTACTTTTGTACCTTTATCAGTTGATGTTACCTTAAAAATACCTGAATGGTATTCTATTCGTTCAGCTAAATTCCTAAGACCGATACCACATTCATCAACATTTTCTTGGTTTATGTTAGCATTTGTATCAAAGCCTTTACCATCATCACATATGGTTAAGGTTAACCAAGCTTGATGAACAGCTAGATCAATAACTACATTACTGGCTTTAGCATGTTTTTGAATGTTAGTAAGCGACTCCTGCACTACTCGATATAAGGTAGTGCTGATATTATCAGGCAATAATCTTTTCAATTTAGGCGTAATAACTTGTATTTTGATACCGGTTAATTCTGAAAACTCGCTTGCTAGTGCATCCATGGCAGCAGAAAGGCCTAACTCATCTAATATTCTTGGATGAAGGTGGTGGGATATACGGCGAATTTCTTGTATTGCAATACTGAGGTTTTTTTCAGCAGCAAGTTGTGATTTAGGTTTTTCTTGATTTAATTGC
The DNA here is from genome assembly GCA_913061365.1 of uncultured Colwellia sp. GTDB lineage: Bacteria > Pseudomonadota > Gammaproteobacteria > Enterobacterales > Alteromonadaceae > Colwellia. The sequence goes on along the minus strand of CAJXUT010000051.1, from coordinate 15,491 downwards.
GATAAAAAGATGCCCGTAGCTTCAATGGAATATTTGATTGAGACTAACATTTGTACTATACCATCGTGCAATTCTCGTGAAATATGACGGCGCTCTTCTTCTTGTAAGCTAATGATTCTTTGACCTAACTCATTGATTTTTATATCGCTGCGTTGCTTTTGCTTTAAAGTAAAAATTAAGCCAACTACAAACAGAATAAAAATAGAGCCTAATGCGACGCTTAAGACGATTTGTTGAGTTCTACTGATATGCTGATCAATTTCTTGCTGAAGCTTGCTGACTTGCTGATTAACATCATCTAAGTAAACACCCGTGCCTAGCATCCATTGCCATTTATCAAGGAACACTGAATAACCCATCTTATCAACTTTTGTATCGGTAGATGGCTTGGACCATTTATAACGATGAAAGCCACCACCATCTTTTGCTTTTTTTAATAAAATTTGTACTATTTTTTCGCCCTTATCACTTTCTAAATCCCACCAGTTCTTACCTACCCTGAAGGGCTCCTTGGGGTGAGCAATATTGACGCCATCGTTACGATAGACGTAAAAATAGCCATCATCACCGTTATAAAGCAAATTATTTAATAGGCTTACCACATCATCTTGTGTTTGTTGATTAATAGTTTCTTCGCCAGAAAACATGTGCTCTACAGAAGAAACGGCAAGAGCAGTATAGTTTTTTAGCTCTCTTTTTTTCTGCTCTAAAAGAAAGTTTTCAACTGATTGTAAACTTTGTCTAGATAATTCCCGGTATTCACTGCTGAAAAAGAAAAAGACCATTACTGAGGTTAAAATTACCTGAAATATAGCAATGTATAAAAGCTTCAATGGCAAATTCATGAAAGAGGTATTCCTATTGTAATTTTTCTGTTTATTAAGTCTTAATTAAGAAAGTACGCAGTTTGGATTGCAAGCAATACGCTAGAAATAGTATTACTTAAATATTTCGACAATAGTATTAAAGCGTACAGAAAGATCAGAACATAAACAGTTTTTTATGAATAATGACAAACTTTGCTTTTTTCCTCTACCCCTACTTTATAGCTAAGTGAAGTTAAAAATTAGCCTAAGTATATTTTTTGCGGAATATGTATGAAGCTACTGATTATATTACTTAATACTTACTTTAAGATTGAAAATTTAAGAATAACAGCGCAGTATAGTTAAACTAAAGCTAATATTTTTATCTGGAATAGTTACCCGTTCTGCAGTAATTTATTATCTAAATTAACTAAATTATGCGCTTTGTTTGTTAACTAAATAGCATAACTAGACCAACTACCTAGGTATAACTACCTAGTAAAGATGGGCGTTAGTACGTATGGTGTAATTAGTAAAAGTCTTTAGTATTAGTAAGCAGTAAAATAAAAAATTAAAAAAATAACAAGCTCACATATAAGGAAGAAGTATGAAGAAATCTATTTTTATTAAACTGGCACTTGTTTTGTCGCTGGGATTGTCAGGATTAGCTAATGCAGCTGATGGCAAAGTATATCGCTGGAAGATGGCTGAAACATGGGGACCAAACTTCCCTATTTTTGGTGAAGCAACTAAAAATTTAGCCAAGTCTGTGAAAGAGATGTCTAACGGTCGTTTGATCATCCGTGTAGACTCGTCTAATAAACATAAATCACCACTAGGTATTTTTGATTTTGTAAAAAGTGGCCAATATCAAATGGGGCATTCAGCGTCATATTATTGGAAAGGTAAAAACTTTAATGCCTTATTCTTTACTACGGTACCTTTTGGTATGACAGCAATGGAGCAATATGCTTGGTTCTATCATGGCGGTGGTATGGAGTTGATGAATAAGCTCTATAGTAAATATGGCATTTTATCTTACCCAGGCGGTAATACGGGTAACCAAATGGGTGGTTGGTTCAAAAAAGAAATCAACAGTGTTGAAGACCTTCAGGGTTTGAAAATGCGCATCCCAGGTTTTGCCGGTGAAGTATTAGCTAAATTAGGTGCTAAACCAACTAACATCCCAGCAGGTGAACTTTATACAGCATTAGAACGTAATACGATTGATGCGTTAGAGTGGGTTGGACCATCATTAGATTTACGTATGGGCTTTCATAAAATCGCGCCATATTACTACACAGGCTGGCATGAGCCAGGTGCTGAACTACAGTTTATGGTAAATGAAAAAGCATACAATAAACTACCTAAAGATTTACAAAAAATCCTTACAATGGCAATGAAAAACGCTGCTTATGATATGTATGTTCAGTCTTATCATGAAAGTGCTAAAAACTTAGCAACATTGAATAAAGATTATCCGAACATCAAAATGCGTTCTTTCCCAGATTCAGTAATGAATGCAATGAAAGAAACAAATGATGCTCTATTAAAAGAATTTGCTGCTAAAGATGCAATGACAGCTGAAATTCTTAAATCAATTCAAGACTATCAAGCTAAAGCTCGTGCATGGACTAACTTATCTGACCGTGCTTACTTAGACACAACAGACCCTAAGTAGTTTTACAGTATGTTAAAGCAGTTGCCATTAATCATTGATATTATGGTAGCTGCTTTTTTTATGCGCAAAATGAATTGTTGTTAAAAATCCCGCTTGGTATAAAAGATAAATAACATAGAATGTTCTGAGAAAAATAATGAAAACTAGTTTAAAAGTGATAGGCAAAATTATTGATATGCTTGGTAATTTTTGCAGTTTGTTGATGATCTTAATGATAATTAACGTATTTTACGATGTAATTATGCGCTACTTCTTTAATGATGTAAGCATTGGGATGCAAGAGCTTGAATGGCATTTATTTGCTGCTATGTTTATGTTCGGTATTGCTTACACGCTTAAAGAAGATGGTCATGTGCGCGTTGATATTTTTTACGATGCGATGAGCAAACGAAAACAAGCTTTCATTAATATTTTTGGTTCAATTTTCTTCGCGTTACCTATGACCTTGTTAATCTGTTACTTCAGTCTAGATTATACATACGAAGCCTATTCTATGGGTGAGGGTAGTGGAGATCCTGGAGGCTTGCCACACCGTTGGATTGTTCGTTCAGTTATTCCTTTATCTTCAATGTTTCTCGTTTTATCTATTATTTATGTGGTGCTTAGTCAAATTCAAGTATTGACTGGAAATGATGATACTGAAATTAGTGCGCAAGAAGGAGAGAAATAATGACGGGAATAATTCTTTTTGCTATTGCCTTAGTTTGTTTGTTTTTAGGTTATTCTGTTGCCTTTACCTTTGCGGGTATTTCATTAATTGTTGGTGTGTTAACGTTAGGCGTTGAACTCTTTGAATTCATGCCATATCGCATTATGAGTATTATGGAAAATACCATATTAATGGCAGTGCCTATGTTTATTTTTATGGGTGTTGTACTGCAAAAAACCGGTCTAGCTGAACGATTATTAGAATCGGCGGCCAAACTTTTTGGTGGTATTTCTGGTGGTGTAGCTGTTTCAACTATTCTTGTTGGTACTTTATTAGCGGCATCTACCGGTGTGGTTGGCGCAAGTGTAGTCGCTATGGGTGTTATTTCATTGCCTGTAATGTTGAAAAATAATTATCATCAACCAACGGCAACCGGTGTTATTTGTGCATCAGGTACGTTAGGGCAAATAATTCCTCCTTCTATTATTTTAATTATTTTAGGTGATGTAATGGGGGTTCCTGTTGGCGATTTATTTCGTGCAGCGGTGGTACCAGGTATGATGTTAGTAGGCTTTTATACTCTCTATATTTTGATATTAGGAAAGGTAAAACCTGACTATATGCCACCAATTGTAGTCAATGAGAGTAAGCGTGAATTAGTAATACAAGCGTTAAAAGATATTGTGCCACCTTTGGTACTTATTCTCGCGGTGCTAGGTTCAATCTTTACAGGAGTTGCGACACCTACAGAGTCGTCTGCTATAGGCGCTGTTGGTGCGGTTATCTTATCTATATTTTATGGTAGTTTTTCTGTTACTAAGCTACATGAAGTCTCAAAAGAAACAGTAAAAGTTACGTCAATGGTGTTTGCGGTTCTCATCGGCGCAACAGCATTTGCTATGGTATTTAGTTACTCGGGAAGTGAATACTTAATTGAAGAATTCTTTATGGAACTACCTGGGGGGAAATGGACTTTTATTGCGTTAGCGATGATAGCGATTTTAGTGTTAGGTTTCTTTATCGACTTTATTGAAATTGCCTTTTTAGTAGTACCTATTTTAATGCCAGTAGCGATAGCATTAGATATAAACTTAGTGTGGTTTGCGATTTTAATATCAATGAATTTACAAACATCGTTTTTAACGCCTCCTTTTGGTTTTAGCTTGTTTTACTTAAAAGGGGTTGCTCCAAAATGGTTGAAAACTACCACTATTTATAAAGGGGTCATCCCGTTTATTCTTATACAAATAGCGGTATTGCTCTTGGTGTTATTATTCCCAGAACACTTGATATTTTCTTAAATGAAAATAATACAATAGTGAATCTTCACAGTCTCTGCTCAATAGAGTGAGTAGAGGCTGTTATCTTATTATTTGGGCAGTAATTTTTTTATACCTTCTCCGTCAATTCCTACATAGATATAACCATCTTTTCCGTGCAGTAAGCTTCGAACGCGACCAATATCTTCAAACACTTTTTCTTGGCTAACAACTTGTTCATTTTTAATGGTTAATAGCACTAAATGATTGAACTTTAGTGAACCGATTAAAAACTTCCCTTTTAATGATGGGTACTTATTACTTGTGATATAAATCAAGCCTGATGGGGCAATAGAAGGTTTCCAATAAAGAGCAGGCTGTGCCATACCCATTTTTTCTGTGTTATTGGTAAATGTTGTGCCATTATAGTTAATGCCATAGCTGATTATTGGCCAGCCGTAATTTTTTCCTTTTTTAATCACGTTAACTTCGTCACCACCACGGGGGCCATGTTCATGAGACCAAATAGTATTGCTGATGGGATCAATACTTAACCCTTGTGGATTACGATGACCGTATGAATATATAGCAGACTTAGCGCCTTTATTGGTGACAAAAGGGTTATCTACAGGAACGCTACCGTCATCATGCAATCGATATACTTTTCCTCCATCTTTGCTAATATCTTGAGGGTTTATATCGCGTTGCCCTCTATCTCCAATAGAGAAGTAAAGGTAGTTGTTCTTATCAAAAACAATACGGCTACCATAGTGCTGTCTCTTTTTAGAGTTAGGCGAAGCTTTGTATAATAATTCATGATCACTTAATGATAAGTCATTAATGTTTAACTTAGCCCGCATTAATGCGGTATTACTACCGGCACTATTGCTTGAACTATCACCTTCTTCACTCGCGTAAGTAAAATAAAGCCATTTGTTTTTTGAAAAGTTTGGATGAAGAGCAAGATCTAGCAGTCCTCCTTGACCATTACTGTGAATTGATGGAAGCCCACTGATACGTTTAGATAATAAACGGTTATTTTTTAAAACCCGTAACTCTCCTTTACGCTCGCTGATCAAAATTTCTTTACTCGGTAATTGCACTAAGCCCCAAGGAATAGACACATCATTAGTAAGCGACACAACTGAAATGTTGTTATCGAGACCATTGGTTTTCATTGGGTGACTATCATATGCGTTGCTGTAAGCACTAAACGTAAGCGTGAATAATATGATGTGTGATATTTTCATAACGTTACCTTTTTAAAGGAGAATAAAAGAGTGTTATGAATAAAGAGGTTGTAGTCAATGTTAAGTCCTCATAAAATTGCAGCACTTACTTAGTACTTGGAAAATAAAAACCATGCGAGTTGCTGTTTCTCAGTTTGCCACCTCTCCCAATAGTCAACAAATGCCATCTGATAAAGCCCCTTTAACGGCCAATGTAGCGATATTTGCTACATATAAATCAGATGAAACAGCTATTGAAGATGTTTGCTTTTATATTGAGAACAATCTCAGTGATATTACGCAATTGCCTGAATTATTTTTTATTGCTGACAAAAGTACATTGAATGATATTGAACAAAGAGAAGAAGTCTCAAAGCTGAGTGAATTGTTCGTTAAGCAAATAAGTGCTGTGTTGAGACCCTATCAATATGTGTGTACAAGTTTAGTGATTAATGGGCAACACCAAGCCGTAATCATAGATGAGCACGGCTTATTTGCTCAACAACAGCAACTATATTTTTGCCAACGCTATCAATGGACGACATTGGCTGATGAAATCAATATTATTGAATTACCCTTAGAGCAAGGAAACATAACCGTTGCCATGTTGACGGCTGATGATGCTAATGTAGCTGCAACCGTGAATGTAGCGGCGTTAAGTGGTATTCATACCTTACTTGTTCCTTTTGATATTCAGGTAGCCTGTGAAGTTGAAGAAAACCTATTAGCTAGCGCAGTCGAAAATAGAATTTGTATTGTTGCTGCAACACGTGAAAAAAGCTTTGTTATTGATGAGCCGGTAAACAACCAACAAAAGGGCAATAAAAAGAAAGTTAAATCACAAAAATCTACAGGATTGATTATTAATTTAACCTCAAATAATGTCTTGCTTGCTCAGTGGCAATCAAAAAAGCAGTCTGCTCATATCAATTTACCTCTAGTAAAACATCAACAAGGTAAAATTACAAAAGCAGTAATTCACCCTATTGCCGCTTGTGAAAAAGTTGATCATTAATTGATATGCTAACTGTTTTGTTCAAGCCACTGTTTGGGAGATATGCCTAGTTTCTTTCTAAATACGCGAGCAAGTGCAGAGCCATTCTCATAGCCAACCGCGTTAGCCACTAGTGCCACAGGTTTATTTTGTTGTAATAAGCTTTTTGCAACAATAATGCGCCAATCAATTATATAGTCACCAGGGCTTTGCCCTACGATACGTTTGAATAATTCTGAGAATTTTGAGCGTGACATGAGGGCCAGTTCTGCCATTTCCTCTAATCCCCATTGCCTTTCTGGCGAATCATGAATAGCTAATAATACCTTTGATACTTGCGGATGCGCTAATCCTGCAAGTAAGCCGTGTTGCATCATGTTGTTGTTAAGCACATGACGAAATACATGAATGAGAAAGATATTTGTCAAAGAATTAATCATAGGAAGTCGACCATAGCGCTCACTAAATGCTTCATCAAAGAGTAATTCAGCAGTTTGTTTAAGATTTTTACAATCACTTAGTTTAAAGCACAGTAAGGATGGCAGCGCGTTAGCGACAGGATTGGTGGTACTTTCGTTATAAATTATATTGGCGCACACCAACTCTGGTGGGTTTTCTTCGCTGCCTATAATTCGATGAGCATGAGGTGTTGGAAAAAATAATACGGTTGGTTCATTTACTAGCTGAGAATGACCCTGCTCATCAATTAACGTTAATTCGCCATTACACAGTAAATGCAAGTGGCCCTGATTTGGCTCTTTATTAAAGTTACTGATACCACATAAGTTGCCAGTGAAGAAAACTTTAGTATTCATCGAAAAGCGCTGCAAAATTATTGATAACTGATCCACTAATAACTCCTTTGTGACCACTTTGGACGATTGGGTTCAAAGTTAGGACTATGTCATCCCTTTTAGGTAATTGAAAGACCTATATTATCAATCAAGGAAAACATCCTTACTAACAACAAACTTTGAACATTAAATATTGGAGCAACCAAATGAAACTATCAACCGTTATAAAATCTACTTTTGCAACGTCAGCATTATTACTAAGCAGTTTAACTTTTGCAGCAAATATCGAAGTTAATGCGAATGGTAATGATCTAGCTATTAAAGGATACGATACCGTATCTTACTTTACCAAAGGCGCACCAACTAAAGGCTCTAATGAGTTTACCTCTGCTTACAATGGTGCCATCTATCAATTTTCATCAGCAGAAAATCGTGACTTATTCAAAGCGGACCCAGGTAAATATGCACCACAATATGGTGGCTTCTGTGCAATGGGTGTTGCCTTAAATCAAAAATTTGATACAGACCCAACGGCTTGGCACATTCGTGGAGATAAATTATACCTAAACCTAAATAAAGATGTGCAAAAGAAATGGGTGACAGATATTCCAGGCTACATCGAAACAGCACAAGGTAATTGGACCGATATCAAAGGTTTAACTAAAGCACAAATTGAAAAAATAAACGATTAATATTCAATAAATTAACAGAGACTTTAATTATGAAACAACTTACATCTACAGATTCTCTTGACGAGATATTATCACAACATGAATTTTCTTTACTTTACTTTAGTGCTTCGTGGTGTGGTCCTTGTAAAACAATGTCACCACTTGTTGAAGGGGTATCTAACTTGATGGAAGACCGATTCAACACAATTAAAGTCGATATTGAAAATACACCAACGTTTGCCGCTGATTATGGCATTCGTAGTGTTCCAACATTGCTGCTAGTGAAAAATGACGAAGTTATTGACCAACGTGTTGGCGGTTTGCCACCACAACAATTAGTGCAATGGTTAGAGCAGCTTACTTAGCTGTTTATTAAATAAAATTAGAGGATTTATCATGAATAATAAATTAATACTGAGCACAGCATTAGCGGCTGTTATTTCTACGGGGATTATTGCTCCAGCAGAAGCCGCAGGTAAAAAAGAAAAATGTTATGGCATAGCCAAAGCTGCTCAAAATGACTGTGGCAACCTAGCGGGTACACATTCATGTGCAGGTCAATCGAAGGTTGATAACGACAAAGGTGAGTGGAAATTAGTGAAGAAAGGCACCTGTTCAACACTGGGTGGTTTATCTAAAAAAGAAGCTAAGCAATTATATAAAGAAACGAAAGGCGCATAGGGGATAAATATGTTGGTATCAAATAATGAGGTAATAGTAGGTGTTGGTTTAAGGCATCCTCATTTTGCCGACATATTAACTCAGCCTAAGCAAGTTGATTTTGTTGAGGTGCATTCTGAAAACTTTTTTGGTCAAGGGGGAGCAGCGTTATCTATGCTCACCCAAGCCAGAGAAAAATATCCAATCAGTTTGCACTCAACATCAATGGGGCTTGGCTCTTTTCAGGATATTCCACAGCATTATTTGGAATCTCTAAAACGCCTTACTGAACAGATTGATCCCTTTCTTATGTCTGAGCATGCCTGTTTTACTTGGGGAAAAGAGCAAGGAAGATTAATACACAGCGGTGATTTATTACCTATTGCACACACTCAACGTAACTTAAGAGTAATGTGCGAGCAAGTTGAAAGGGTACAGTCATTTTTAGGAAGGCAGCTAATTATTGAAAATGTTTCTGCCTATATTCAATTTGCAGAAAGCCATCTAGATGAAGCTGAATTTTTAGCTGAGCTTTGTCAGCGTACTGGCGCAAAAGTTTTACTGGATATCAATAATATTGCTGTAAACAGTATGAATTTTGAAGGCGGAGATATTCAGCAGTCTGTATCTCATTATATTGAAAAGCTTCCCGTAGAAAGTGTCGCGCAAATTCATTTAGCGGGTTGTAGTACGCCTTCTTCTGGAGATTTAGTTATTGATGATCATGCATGCCCAGTTTCTGATGATGTTTGGCATGGTTACAAACAGGCATTAACCCGTTTTGGTGCAGTGCCAACGTTGATCGAATGGGATAACAACTTGCCTGCATGGTCAGTATTAATTGATGAAGCAAATAAAGCGCGAGAAGTTGTACATGCTGTACTCGCAAAGGAAATATAAATGATTGAATTATTTGAAAATAAATCAGGTGGTGATGATCAGCAAATATTATTAGAGGCGATTTGGAACGACGAATCACCGGAAATAAATAAAGCTGGATTTAATAAGCAAGGTTTAGATATTTATCGACGAAATTTGCTAGCGAATGCTCAGCGCGCTTTAAGCATTAGTTTTCCCACAGTATTTGAGTTGCTTGGCAGCAGTATTAGTAAAAATATTACTTACCAGTTTTTACGACTATCGCCTCCGTCGCAAGGTGATTGGTCGCAATGGGGAAAAGGTTTTTCTCATTTTATTTCAACAATTGAAGAGGGATATCGCTATCCGTATCTAGCTGATTGTGCAGCAGTTGATTGGCATGTTCATTGTGCATTACATGGAATTGATCAGTCTCTTGACCAGTCATCATTACAAACATTGGTAAATAGTGAGCCAGAGCATATTGAAATTGTGTTTAACCAAAATGTGAAATTGCTTAAAACACACTATCCGTTAACTGAGATTTTTCAGGCGCATCATCATGACGACGAACTACATCGAGAAGTAGCGATGATTAAAGCACAGAAATTATTAGCCAAAGAATCGATAGAACAGATGGTGATGATTTACCGTCCAGAATTTAAACCAGAAGTTTCAACATTAACCGCCAGCGAAGGAGCCTTTATGCTCTGTTTAATGGCAGGAAACTCACTTGAGCAAGCACTTAATACAGTAAAAAGTGACCGTAGTTTTTCATTTGAACAATGGTTACTCACTGCAATAGAACGTAACTTAATTAACTACTTTAAAGAGAAATAATCATGCATACAGTAAATCCGTTAATATCATCTGCCAATCTTGTTTACCGTAATATTGTTGCTAAAGTGAGTGCATTAGAACCCGTCGCTTTACTCATAGCACGCTTTTATGTTGCTTGGGTATTCTTCGCTTCCGGGCTAACCAAACTTCGAGATTGGGACAGTACGTTATTTTTATTTGAAGAGGAATACAGTGTCCCTTTGTTGCCTTATGAATTAGCTGCTTATTTAGGAACGGCTGCAGAACTTATTTTACCTGTGCTTTTAGTTGCAGGCGTGGCGAGTCGATTTTCTGCTTTAGGCTTGTTTGTTGTTAATATCGTTGCGGTCATTAGTTTAGAAGATATTGCCGCTGCTGCTTATGTTCAGCATGTACTATGGGGAACATTATTAGCACAAGTTGTCATTTTTAGTGGCGGACGCTTTGCCTTGGATCGATTAATTGAACATAAACTGTTTAATACTAAAACCTCGGCTGTATAACCGTTACCGAACTTACTCACTAAATACTAAAATAAGGATACACTGATATGCCTATACCAATACCACGCCGTCCAAGCGGATTTTTACTTGGACATGCAGCAGCAGAAATTACTATTGATGCTTTTATTGATATTCAATGTGTCCATTCACGAATGATTTGGCCAACTTTACTTGAGGTTTTACACTATTATCAACATGAACCAGTTAGCTTACGGGTTCACTTGATAACACTGAGCAATCATAGGCAAGCATGGGACATGAGTTTAGGTTTGTTTGCTTTGGCTGATGGAGATTCAAACAAGTTTTATGACTTTGCAACGTTCATCTATGAGCGCCAGGCACAGTTTCTTAATGATGAATTTTTATATAAATCTCACCATGATCTTATTCAATTAGTAGCAGATTTTGCGGTTGAACATGCCAGTGTAGACCGCGAAGTATTTATTGAACGAATGGCTGAACATGATATTTATATTGATGCGCGAACGCCTATTCGTTATGCCGCAACCAAGGCTGTGTGGGCAACACCAACATTATTTATCAATAACGCGAATAATGTGCCCGTTGACCACAATTCAAATTTGGCACAATGGCGAGCTATCATAGATCCCTTACTACACTCACATCAGTTGTAGTTTAGCGTTAGATATTTTCTTGTTCAGGGAAGAATATGTACGGGTAGGCTGATTGTTTAAGATTTGATGTTGAATAATAAAGTAGTGGTAAACCCTGTTATAAATCTTTTTCATCTACCTACGTTACATACATATTTTTGAATTTACGTTATTATATATACATGGGTAATAGTGGTTCAGCTCACTATTACCCATTGTATTTCATAAAACTAATTTCAGGATGATGTGCAACTCATGAAAATATATGACGTAAAGTACTTAACAATAGTTTTTTTGTATTTACTCCTTATTTCCCATAATTCATCTGCGAATTCATCAAATAGTGAGCTTTTTGGGGAAAATAGTCGGTGGTCGATTGATACCTCTTTGCGCATGACTCGTAATCTAGATAAAAGTACTAATGCCTATATGCAGGTTATTGGTTTAGATGTTCACAAAGTTTTTAGTCACTCAACAAATGATATCGGTACATTAGTTTTTCAGCCGTATATTGTAAAATTAAACAATGTGAAAAATGCATCTTTTATTTTTGATGATGGCAATGACACTAAACTTACATGGCGTATAGCGAACTTCAATTATACTGGATTAGCTCAAGGGAAATTCAATATAAGAATAGGTCATTTTGAAATACCTTTTGGCTTAGAGTATCAAGAAGATACCAATGGAACATTACGTCAACTCACCGTTGGTGATAGAGGGATAAAGGCGGACTGGGGCGTTTCAGTAAATGGTATTCTACCAAGCGTAGAGTATGAAGTTTCACTAACGCGAGGGTCTGGTAATGAGTTCTTAAGCACAGGCAATCCACATCTATTTTCTGGCAGAATCGGTACTCCAAGCTATAATAATTTTATAACGGGCTTTTCTTGGTTTACTGGTGATGTTTTGGACGGAGGAGGTGTTACTCAGCGTAAAAAGCTAGGCTTCGATACTTCTTACTATTATTACCAATGGCAATTTATGATGGAGATGTCTGTAGGGGAAACAGCTGGTAATAATACCTTAAATAGTTTTGCTGAAGTGATGTGGAAAAGTGCTCAAGAGGACATTTCTAGCTATTTGCAAGTAGGCTATCAACGTTCAGAAATTGATCATAAAACCAGTGATAAAAAAGCGGCGACAAGTTATTGGATAGCAGGTATTAAATGGGTCGGTCATAATGCTTTTGATATCAGTGCTCAATATAAAAATAAATTAAAAGACACCCCAACAATAGATATAGATCCTATTTTCAATGTGCAACTTAGATATAGAATGTGATTAAGGTTGAAATATCGATGAGTAAAAAATTGAATAAAATAATACTATCATTGATGATACTTTTATTTTCAATGACAAATGCTAATGCAGCCTTTTGCTCTTTAAGAGATCCTATTTCAGCGATTCAAATGTTATATGAACAGGGATCTGAAGTTCGCTCTATAGTGGTAGATATAACGGAAAAAAATAGAAGTGCCGTTAAAGAGCTCATTCCTTTTACGATTCATCAGAGTGAAGTGGGAAAGCATACCTTATATTTTGTCTATAAAGACAGTAAACATAGAGGATTTTTACAGGCTCGTTCTGAATTGGCTAAGTGGGGGCTAGTTGAAATTGCTTGGGCTATTAATGTCGATCGAAGTATTAAAGGATTCTATTATCAGCGCTGTCGAAGTCCTCAATGTAATGAGTCTATTACAGAACATATCAATAATGTTATCCAAGGTAAAAGTTTTGCACAATTAAAAGCCTTGCTTAGTGAAAGTGGTGAAACATTGTCACCTGACGGAATAGAATCGTTTAAATACGCTCCCTCTCTTGCCTTACTTACATTACGTTCAGCATTAAAAACATTAGCAATAACAGATATAAGTTGGAAAGAAGATATAAGGAAGCTATCCCAAATTAAAGGTTCTTAATGAGAATAAAAAGTTATCTAGCTTTACTTGTATTTGCATGCTTAATTGGAGCCTATACACTTGAGCAGGTGTTAGCTCACTATTTCAATCATGTCCAAACATTGGCTGAAAAGCACAATGAGAGTCGCTTATGGGCGAAAGATCTAGAAAGAATTGAAATTAGCACATCACAGTTTCTTATTTCATCAGACTTGGTGGTTGGCTCTGGCAATACGTATCTCATATTTGGCGCAAAAAATATGGGAAATTACTTAACTACAGAGTTATCTAATCTTTATACTCAAAATTACTTTCAAAATTTAAATAGCAAAATTGAAAGTGCCATTCTAAACATTAATAAAATTAAAAATATCTTAAATACAGTGGGTAATATTTCCCCAAATAAATTAGAACAAAGTTTAAGTCAACTACTCGTAAAGTATGACCCAGTTAGTTTATCTCTATCTCAGGATATTCAGTACCTTACAAAAAAGACAACAAGGATTATTGAACAAGAAACTCGTTTTTTAGATGAAGAAAAACGTTTTATGACAAAAGTTGGTTGGCTTGCCAGAGGTATGTTTTTTGTCATCATTGTTGTTTTATGGTGGTGGGCAAACCGTAAAATTTGCCAGCCACTTAATGAATTAATTTGTTCATCTAGACGAACCTTAGCTGGAGATGACTTTAAGTCTACATATGATGCACCAACAGAAATAATTGAATTAAGTAATGATTTCAAACAACTAACGTTATCTCTTTTTCATCAAGCATCCCATGATCCTCTTACGGGGCTACAAAACCGCAGAGCATTTGAGCGTAAATTAACAGAAGTTATTGCAGATAAAGAAGTTCATCACTTCTTATGTTTTATTGATTTAGATTACTTTAAAACAATAAATGATACCTGTGGGCATGCCGCAGGCGATGAAATATTAATCAGTGTTGCCCGTATATTAAAGGAAAGCGTTCGCTATAAAGACATTGTTGCTCGGTTAGGCGGTGATGAATTCGCAATTTTAATTAAAGAGTGTCCTGTTGGTAAAGCGATTGAAATAGCGAACAATATCAAAAATAACATTCATGAGTTGAGCTATTCTTGTGAAGGAGAAACTTTCCCAATTAGTGCTAGCATAGGGCTTGCACCTAAAATGCTGGGTAGTACTACAACTGACTTATTACATTCAGCTGATGTGGCCTGTGGCTTTGCAAAAAGTGCAGGGCGTAATACTGTTCGTTTATTTGATATTAGTAGTGATGATTCAGTTGAAAAAAGGCAAGACATACTATCAGTGCATCAGATAAACAATGCCATTAGTAATGATTTATTCATTCTATACAAGCAAGATATTTTTCCTTTACAGCAACAGAGCACTGGTCAATGTTTTGAAGTTCTCCTCAGAATGAAAAATGCTCATGGGGAAATTGTTAGTCCAGCTTCTTTTTTACCTACAGCAGAGCGATACCACTTAACGAGTAAAATTGATTGTTGGGTAGTCAATGCTGTTTATGAATATTTTACTCTGCACAAATCACAACTAGAAGGGATTGATAAAATTGCTATTAATCTCTCAGGTCACTCATTGAGTGACAATAAGTTAGAAAAATTTATTATTCAAAAATTATCTGAGGGCGATATACCTCCAGAGAAACTGTATTTTGAAATTACAGAAGCAGCAGCAACAGCTAATGTTAAGCGTACTCTATTATTTATGGACAATATTAAAGCGTTAGGGTGCAAGTTTGCTATAGATGATTTTGGTAGTACTCATTCGTCTTATGATGATATCAAAGAGTTTGCGGTTGAAAAAATTAAAATAGATGGCTCTTATATATGTAATATGATGGACAACCCCGTGGATTATGACACCGTAAAATCTATATGCAAAATTGCCAAAGCGGCAAATCAAGAAGTTGTAGCCAAGTATGTTGGAGACAAGATTGTGATGCAAACATTAACAAAATTAGGTGTGGATTACGGGCAGGGCTACTATTTTTCAAAGCCAGAAGTATTGATACAGCTGTCTCTTATACACATCTCCGAGCCCACGAG
>CAJXUT010000050.1 GCA_913061365.1 uncultured Colwellia sp. | reverse complement strand
CAGCGTCAGATGTGTATAAGAGACAGGAAAAAAGTATAGTTATTTATGCTAAACATAAGTTAGATTATTACGTGATGGTATCAAATTTAGTTTTGTGTGAAGCAATGATAAAAAAAGGTGACATTCAACTCGCAAGTGAAAAATTAGCAGAAATAGAAAATAAAATGACAGGTCATCTTCATTCTGAAGAACTTATATCATTTTACCAGTTAGCTACAGATGTTTATGAAAAATTGAACAACTATAAGTTAGCATTTAAATATGGAAAAACTCTGAGAACTCATCAATTAGAATTTAGTGATAAAAAGAATGGTTTAAAGGTTCTAAAATTAGAGTATGAGCAAAAAATTAAAGATAGAGACTTAGAAAAAGTTATTTTTACAGAACAACAAAAACAACAAAAACAACAAAAACAACAAAAACAACAAAAACAACAAAAAACGATTTATATTCTAATTATAATCATCACCGTCTTAATTCTAATTTTTGTTGCTATCATACTATTTAAACAACTTATCGCTAAAAGAAAACTAAGTGTGCTAGCAAATACAGATGTTTTAACGGGTGCGCCTAATCGTCGTGCTATTTTAAATGAAGCAGAACTGCAACTTTTCTATTGTCAGCAAAGAAATTTTCCTCTAACTATAGCTATAGCTGATATTGATTTCTTTAAATCGGTTAATGATGACTTTGGTCACGATGTAGGTGATGAAGCACTTAAGTTTTTTGCTAAAAACGCAAGCCATGCAATACGAAAATCAGAATATTATGGTCGATTTCGAGGAGAAGAATGGTTATTTGTTTTACCACAAACAGAAGTCGAGTTTACACAAACACTTTTCGATAGGTTGAGCAAAGCAGTCGCTGTTAAAAATGATTACTTTGACCTAGGTGAAAGAAATCTAACATTCAGTATGGGAGCTACACAGTTTGCAGAAGGAGATAGCATAAAAACTATGGTGGATAGAGCCGACAAACTACTATATGAAGCAAAAGAAAATGGTAGAGATCGTTTGTGTTATTAGATGCTGTACACTTAATTTGTAGTAGCTCATATCTGATCTGGCAATTTTGAATATAGGTTCTGATCTAATAGTACAATCGATAAGGTCGGTAGCTAGCCAATTACGGACATTAGCATTACTACTTTTCCATGTATTTAAGTAACCCAAGGATAACATTTGTTACAAAAGTTATTCATTTGTAGTAATCATCAAGACACATACAAACTACAGAAAAGAAAAAGTTACTTTATTTTTAGAAGTAATTAAACAGTTTAAATAGCCTAAGGCTCTAGTAGTTGTTACATTAGAGGTCTTTAAGTAAAGACTGTTTTTGGTATGGATAGGATACTCATTACTCCAACATACTTTCATTCGAACAGCGTTAGCGAGATAAGGGCTAGTTCTACTAACAAGAATCAGCTTTAAATTAATTTGTTACGAACTTTTAAATGATTAGTCTTTATTTACCACTTTTGAAATAGATATCAGAAATAAAGGTTTCTACATTAATGCTCCAAAGTAGCTCCTCTTCAAAAAGCATATTTTATAACCTTCTTATTAAAGTTGGTTTGTTGCCAATAAACCGCTTATTAACATTATTACTTCTTTGGGTGCTTCTTGTTCTTGCTTTACCTAGTTGGGCTAAAGAGCCTCTTAGGGTTGGAATCCTTGCCTTTCGGCCTAAAGTACAGGTGATAGAACAGTGGGGTCCTTTAGCTTCATACCTTCAAAATGAACTTGAACGCAGCGTAAAGTTAACAGCATACAGTTATCCAGAACTTGAAAGTGCGGTATTGAACAAAAAACTAGATGTTGTGATAACTAATCCAGCTAACTATATATTATTGCAACATAATAATAACCTATCGGCTCCCCTGGTTACTCTCATTACTAATAATAATGGAAACGAGTTAACTTCTTTTGGTGGTGTCATGTTCACAAGAGCTGATTCACAGATAACGAAACTATCTGACATTCATGAACATAAAGTTGCGGTAACTAAGTATGGGTCACTGGGCGGTTACCAAATGCAAGCTTATGAATTATTTCTTTTAGGTTTAAAAGCTCCCCAAAACGAACAATTACTTATTACAGGTATGCCACATGATAATGTTGTTAATGCCGTATTATCAGGACAAGCCGATGTCGGCTTTGTTCGCTCAGGTGTATTAGAGTCGATGACAAAAGATGGGGAAATAAATTTAGCTGCGATTAAGGTTTTAAACTCCCAAAAGTTTAAACCTTTTCCGTTTGAAACGTCAACTCGACTTTATCCTGAATGGCCAATAGCGACTATGAACCATGTAGATGCCTATTTAGCTCGACAAATTACTGTTGCTCTACTTTCATTACAGCCTAAAGACCCTGCGGCTATTAAAGCCGATATTCATGGATTTACCATTCCTGCTAACTATACTCAGGTGGAGAGCTTATTGAGAGAGTTACGCATTGCCCCCTTTAATATAGTTCCTGAAATAACGGTGATGGAAATCTGGGAACAGAAGAAAGGCGAAATTACCATCATATTGGGATTGGTTTTATTACTCATAATTATCGGTTTAAGGTTAATCATTCAAAATCGATTTATAAAGCAAAAGGAACTTCACCTATTATCCGTTCAAGATAACTTAAATAGTACCTTAAGTGCTATTCCTGACTCTATGTTTGAGCTTGGCCTTGATGGAACCTATTATCGAGTATGGACTCCTGACTCCAATTTACTATTAGCAGAAGAAAGCAAATTAATAGGTAAAAAAATCTCTGATGTAATGGAACCAGAAGCAGCCAAGACTTGTTTAGCAGCATTGAAAGAGGCAGATATTAATACCTGTAGCGCAGGCCATCAAATTACATTGTTTTTGAATAATCACGATAGGTGGTTTGAATTATCTGTAGAGAAAAAAGGACTAATTTATGACGGGCAGCCAGTCTTTATTCTTTTATCTCGTGACATTACCGCTCGAAAACTTGCTGAAAAACGTGATAAGTACCACAGACATATATTAAAACTCATTACGAGTGGCGAGCGACTACCTATCATTCTCGAAACCATTGTTCTTGGTGTTGAAGATGAAAATTCTGCGATGATATGTAGTATTCTCTTGCTCGACGAGACAGGTAAACACCTATTGAATGGTGCAGCCCCAAGTTTGCCTGATTTTTATAACGAAGCGACTCACGGCATGAGTATTGGTGTAGGCGAAGGCTCCTGTGGTACTTCAGCCTATACAGGTAAGCGCGTTATTGTTGATGATATTCAAAGCCACCCGTATTGGAAAGATTTTAAAGAAGCCGCAGACAAAGCTGGGCTGGGTGCTTGTTGGTCACAGCCTATACGATCTACTGAAGGAGAGATACTAGGTACTTTTGCTATTTATCATCGTGATATACACAAGCCAACAGAGGATAATATTGAATTAATCGAGCAAGTTGCTGATTTGGCAAGTATTGCTATAGAGAACATCCAAACTAAATTAACATTACAGTCTAGCGAAGAGCGTTATGCCCTTGCCATGAAAGGAACCCAAGATGGGCTATGGGACTGGAATATATCGACTAATGAAATTATGTTTACCCCACGATGGAAAAGCATGTTGGGGTATACAGAAAATGAAATTAAAAATGAAGTATCAGAATGGGAACGATTAGTACACCCAGATGATTTGGATATCACCTTATCCAGCATTACAAAGTTTTTGAGCCATAAAACTAAAAAATATATAGCTGAGTTCAGAATGCAGCATAAAGATGGGCAATATATCAACATCCTTTCACGTGCCTTCGCCAGTGAAAATAAGGCAGGAGAAATAACACGTTTGGTGGGTACTCATGTTGATATTACTCAGCAAAAATTATCAGAAGAAAGACTTAAATTAGCTGCTAGCGTATTTACGCATGCAGGTGAAAGTATTGCTATCACTGATGCTACTGGCATTATACTTGATGTTAATGATACCTTTTCACATACGACAGGTTATAGCCGTGAAGAGGCTATAGGTAATAACCCTCGTATTCTACAATCTGGACGACAATCAGCTCAGTTCTATTCTGGGATGTGGCAAGCGCTATTAAATAAAGGTTACTGGTCTGGCGAAGTGTGGAATAGGCGCAAGAATGGCGAAGTTTATGCTGTCATGACAACGATGAGTGCAATTAAAGATGAACATGGTGATACAACCCATTATGTTTCCTTAGCGAACGACATCACTCAGATAAAAAAACATCAAGAACAGCTAGAGCGTATTGCTCATTTTGATTTGCTCACTAATTTACCCAACCGCGTATTACTTGCTGATCGATTATCACAAGCAATGTTGCAGTGTGGCCGTCATGAGAAGTTACTTGCTGTTTTATTTCTCGATTTAGATGGCTTCAAAGTTGTAAATGATGCCCATGGCCACGATGTAGGTGATGAGTTATTAATTGTACTATCATCACGAATGAATGAGGCTTTACGTGAAAATGATACGCTATCTCGTATCGGAGGAGATGAATTTGTCGCTGTATTAACTGACTTAGAAAAAGTTGAAGATTGTGAGCCAGTATTAGAGCGATTATTACAAGCGGCATCAGAGTCAATCAATGTAGGTGATGTAGCTTTAAATGTATCTGCCAGTATTGGTTTGACTATTTATCCGCAAGATAATGTTGATGCCGAACAACTCATACGCCATGCAGACCAAGCTATGTATGTGGCTAAGCAATCAGGTAAGAACCGCTATCATTTTTTTGATACCATTCAAGATGACGCAATTAAAGTGCAACGAGAAAGCCTAGAGGATATTCGTAACGCATTAGATAATCACCAATTTGTGCTTTATTATCAACCTAAGGTTAATATGAAAACAGGTGCAGTGATAGGTGCTGAAGCGCTGATCCGCTGGCAGCATCCTACGCGCGGATTATTAAGTCCAATGGAGTTCCTACCTGTCATTGAAAACCACGCCATGATGATTGAAATAGGTGAATGGGTTATTGATAGGGCACTATCACAAATCAGCCAATGGAAAAAAATAGGGCTTACTTTCCCTTTAAGTATTAGCGTCAATATTGCCGCAGTACAATTACAGCAGTCTAATTTTACGCAGAAATTAATCAGGCAACTGGACGCCCACCCTGATGTTGACCCTTGTCATTTAGAGTTAGAGATACTGGAAACAAGCGCCTTAGATGATATGCGCCGTGTATCAACTATTATGAATGACTGCATGGCATTGGGTGTAAACTTTGCGCTTGATGATTTCGGTACTGGCTACTCGTCCCTGACTTATCTAAGACGATTACCCGCTAGTTTGATTAAAATAGATCAAACTTTTGTACGAGACATGCTGAATAGTACAGATGATATGGCGATTGTTGCAGGTGTTGTAGCGTTAGCTAAATCTTTCAAGCGAGACATAATTGCTGAAGGTGTTGAAACTATTGAACATGGCACTACGCTATTGCAATTAGGCTGTGAATTAGCACAAGGATATGGCATTGCCAAACCAATGCCTGCTAATGAAATTCTTACATGGATTCATGACTGGAAGCCGGATGCTAACTGGCTGACTTAGAACATGTCTGAGCGACTAAAGGACTATATCGTATCTTTGTTAACATTGATCAAGTGAGTTTTAGAATATTCTTCAGATTAGCCAGAGGCGGAAGTTAGCATTTGATTGATTAACCGCATTTTAGATTCTAAAGCTACAAAAAAAGATTTAAATACAGTCGATAATATGTTTTATTATGGTTTTGTTTAACTTCATAACCATAAATAAATTACCTGCAATGGCGTACATATCCACTTGTCCAGTAAATAATAAATTATTTACCATTTAAAAGTGAATCTTGATAACTTATTGCACCACTTAAGGCGTTACCTGTAATTATAAGCTTTATCATTTAAAACTACTTACACCAGTATATGTATATGGTTTTATTGTTGGCTGTCAAAAGGGAATGTTGAAAATATCAAAATCCTCAACTACATTTAAGATTCACTCATATAAAAGGATCTTATTATGAAGCCGATATTCTCATCACGCGTGATCATCAAAAACTGGTTAGATATTACGAACTGTGAAAATTATCCTGAAGCTCAAGAAGTTGCTTATAGAAAAATACACTTGTACTTTGACGATATATTACAAGCAGAGCTTTATCTTGAAATGAACAGTGTAATAACGTCAATTCAGCAGCAAAAGGAAAGTTGTTATCTTTAAACAAGGAATACACAGCTAAAAATAATGCCCTTTGATGCCAAACAACAAAAGCCCCGCAAAGGGCTTTGTTAACAACCTAATTTTTTGCTCACAGTAATTAGCCTTTCTGGGTAAGTCTTGGTCGAATAAAAAACTTGCTGCATTACCTTTTAAATCATAAATGATTTTATAGTATTCAGATGGAACTTTATGAGATTCATCGGCATGTGGCAGAGGTGCTTCATTCTGCATGTAGAGAGTTCCAGTAATCACATATAAAGAATTTCTAAAACGCACAGCACTTCGAATAGCACTTTCTAAATCAACTCATGAGCCTTGGTTTAATGTCGATTTTTGAGGAGTGATATTAGAAGCTCAGTCCAGTGTTTATGGCCTACAAAACTAGCTAATGGTGCTTGATGCCTCTATCTGTCTTTAACCTTTTGAAAGCTCCTTTATAGTCTGGCTCTTCTAAAGAGTCATCATCATCAATTAAAGGGGCATTACCCCATTTTCGTCCAGGGCTATCACCAAAATTTAATACGTTAACTCCATAAGCCACCCAATCAGCAAATTTTGTTTTAGAGTTGTTACTTAACGCATATGTATGGTTAAAGACAACATCGTTACCTTTTATATCTAAACTTGGGCAACCTAAAGGACAATGAATGCTTTTAACTTCCGCATTGGCGATAGCGCTAAAAACAATTAAAGAAAGTAGTGTAAGTTTTTTATTTTTAAACCTTAGTATTTGATGCACTGAAAATTTAATATAGTGCATCATTTATAGCAACCATTTGTTTACATTATTAATAGGGTAAACGAAGTACTATTGGGAGTAAAATTATAAAAAAATCTTAGTGTAGAAAGAGTTCAAGTGTGTGGCTGAGGTAGCTTAATGAACTTGGCTAAATGAAATATCGATATGCCGTATGAGCTAAAGTTAAGACTGAATAATTTTTACCTCGTTATTGGCGATATTATGTATTCTGGCCTAATGTTAATTCTATACTTAATATATTTAAAGATGATTGCATGA
This sequence comes from uncultured Colwellia sp., assembly GCA_913061365.1. GTDB lineage: Bacteria > Pseudomonadota > Gammaproteobacteria > Enterobacterales > Alteromonadaceae > Colwellia. The sequence continues at coordinate 11,220 of CAJXUT010000050.1, read as the reverse complement.
ACCAACCACTCCCCCCATGGGCACTTGTTACTGATCCTGAACCGGTTTCTATTTTTAATGTAAATCATTCTAGTATTGTGAAGCCTAATAGCTCAGATTATGAAACAGTTGCAACTTTAGTTAGATTTTCTTTAGAGGTAGGGTTAAATCAATAAAAATAATTATGAAAGCTTTACTTTAGATGTTGTTTTAACAAGGGGACATTTTGGATCTTTATCATTGATAAAGCATAGAGTTCTATTTTATTGGTTTTCTATATATTTAGATGTCCTAACGTATTTTTATTATTAAGATTATCCAGAAATAATTTTGTTGTATAAGCATGTCTGAACCCATTAGGGGGTAGTTTTTTTCTCAGAAATTTGAGTATGTTTAAGTGAATTAATAGCACTCTGGCAGCTTAAGCAAAAAGATTGCATTTTTAATTGGTCGTTATTATCTCTTGATTGAAGTAGACATGAACGCTCAGAATGTTTATTGAAAATTTCTGATATACGTAAGCCATTTTTTAATAATGTAGACACACATAACTCGTGTACTTTATCTAAATCCTTTTGTGATTTTTTAACATTTTCTCGCTTTTTTAGTAACTAATTGAGTCAAGCTATAGCTTGTTATTTTGCATGGTTAAATATATAAATATCAGTTGCTTGGTGCTCATTACATACTGTTTGAGATTGAAAGAAACATTAAAAAAACTGAATAATCAAGGAATACAATACTATGACGGATATTAGATTCATTTTAATTCAAAAGGCTGATTTTTGGTTTCAATCACAAGTTGAACAACTGCCGCCATTGCCAGTGTTTGCTATACAAGGTGACAATTCTATCAGTATTGATGCTGATCTGCTTAGTAGTCATCACTCCTTCGAAGTTTTCCTCCTTGACGCTTCTATCTGATTATCCGATGGTAAATAGTATGCTACTTTTCTAATCACGGTAATTTCCTTCTAGTCCCATTAATTTTGCTTTCTTGTATGCCTCATCAGGCTGATGGCCATAGATATCTTCACGCCACAACTCAAAAAAATGTGGCATTGTTAATCTATTTTTTAACTCATCATCATTCAGTGAGTGGTAAAATATTACCTTTTCTTCTTCAAGAGAAATTAATTGTTCAGATATATCGCTATCAATATATACTTCTTCAACAATGTCATATATTCCTTGGCCGGATGAGCAAATGAATGTCTCACAAGAAAGTACTTCAACAACAAGTATGTGAAGTGGATCTTTCAAAACCTTTTTCACATCTTCGAAGTTAAGTTGTCTTAATGGCTTAATACCGTAATTGCTAATTTTACTCATAATATATCTCCTTTATTAATGGTTTTTAATTCAGCTATCTGATTTTTTAGATCTTCAATTCGTTCATTTTTTTCTTTTAAAGTCTCTTTCTGCGCAGATAACTGCGCAGTAACAGAAATCAATTGTTCCTTACTTATTTGATATTCAGATCGTTTTTTTTCGAATTTAGAAGACAAGTTGGAGTTTTGTAATTGTAGGTCTGATATCACTTGATCTTTGTCAGCCCGAAGAACTAGAGTGCTTGATTTGAGTTGAGAAATGTTTTCTTCTGAATATTTTAATTTTGAACTAACTTCAGTTAATTGCGTTCTAATTTTAATAGATTCATTAACTGCAATTTCCTTATCTTTAATTGAGCTTTCTAACTGAGTTTCAGTTTTTGTAATCAATTTTTCTAACGATTTATTTTTAACTTCTGACGTAGTTAAGCTTGTTTGTGTATCTGCAATCAAAAGAGTTAATCGTTCTAATTTGCCATTCGCTTTACTTAAATTTTATCTAAAGCCGATGATTTTATTTTTTCATTTTTAAGTCTTGATTCAACTTCTGTGATTTGCTCATTCAATTCATCATTTTTTGCTTCAACTTCATCAAATATTTTTATAGTTAAATTTTGTTCATCAACTAGTTTCTTATTGTTCTCAATCATCGTCTCATAAGCTGAACGTGCTCGTTTTTCTGCATTATTATTTGCTAACAAATCACTTTCCAGAGCGAAGTTGTTAATTTGTATAGATATATCACTCAGAAGCATATTCACTTTGTCTTCAAGATCAGGAAATAAAATATGAGATTTAACCGGATCTGTTTCTGTTGAAGTTAAACTTGTTCTATCTTTTAAGTAGCTCTTCATTACTTTTGCTATATTATTTAATCCGCCAGTACTTGTTTTTTTTCTAATTCTACAAGGTGTGATATCACCACCTTCATTTTCAATCTCTTGAATTGTTAGGATGATTTTTTCTGGCGTTAAACTAGCTTTTCGGCCAATTTTATTTTGTTCTATCACAACAGTGCTAATGAACTTCTCTCGTAATTAATTTTAAATATATTTGAAAGCATTTTTTACAGCAGTATGTCTCATAGAGTTAGGTGATATTTTCATATTCAATATTTCTCCAACGTTCTTAAATGCTTCATGAATGGCTTGTTTAGATATAGGCTTTGATACTTTATTTTTTATATCTAGTTTATTATGAGATTGAAACACAAACTCATCCATAGGGTGTCGATTTCTAATACTTAAAATAATTTCTTTAACTCTAGGTGTAATGTGAATAATTGAAGTGTTATTGTTTCTAGTTTTATAAATTTTCAATTGTAGAGTATCGTTATTGATATCCTTAAATTCAATTGGCAGTAATTCATCTATTCGAAGCCCCAAGCATAACCCCACTTTCCAAACATCTTTGATTTGAGTTCCATGAAGACTTAACAATAAGTTTTCGATTTTCTGAATTTCTTCTTTTGTTTTTGGGGTATATAAATTTATGGTCATTTTTATTCCTCTGGTAAGTAAGTAAGTAAAACTATAATCTGCCTACATTAATCTTGTCAAATTAAACCTTTTAAATTCAATTGTTTAGGTGGTGCTCGCTGTGTATTATAATTTTTGGAAGTACTTGAAAAATTAGATTCTTTTTTTGGGAAAATAATTTCATTTATTTTTGAATTCTTATTTATTTACATGTTTTTCTATTTGTATTAACTAATTTTCAGGTGATTTGTGTACTAAAGTTGCTATATTAAAACGTACATGTGCGAAATGTGTTTTGTTGACTTTCGTACATAAAGGTGAGAAGGTGTACGAAAGGTATAGGTTTCGTACATATGAAAGTAGGTTTTGCAAGAGTATCAACTCAAGAACAAGATTTAAAAATTCAATTATCAAAATTGAATGAGTTTGGCTGTGAAAAAATTTTTAAAGGCAAGCAGTCTGGTGCATCAATAAAAAATGAAGAAAAGCTTAAAGAATTAATTGATTTTATTCGTGAAGGAGACGAAGTTATTGTTACTCGCCTTGATCGCCTAGGGCGATCATTAAAGTCTATTCTTGATGCGATTGACAATATTCATAAGAAAGGTGCTTGCTTAAATATCATTGATGGATCATTAAATACTAACAATGAAAACCCATTCTCAAATGCGATGATTAATTTGTGTGGAGTATTCGCTCAACTTGAGCGGGATTTAATAAAAGTAAGAACAGCAGAGGGGAGGGCTGAAGCAAAAGCTAGTGGTAAGCATTTGGGGAGGATGCCTGCGTTAAATGATAAACAAGCTAAAGAGTTATATCAGGCTAAATTAGATGGTGAGTCAATTTCAGCACTAGCAAGAAAATATGATGTAAGTAGAGCTACTGTTCATCGGACTATAGAGAAAATTAATACTATTTAGGATTGATGATTACAATTAATATAGTCCAGCCACTTATATTACAACTACTTTAGGGATTACGACCCAGAGTTGGGACGCTATATTCAGAGTGATCCGATTGGCTTATTTGGTGGGGTTAATACTTATGGGTATACTTACCAGAATCCAGTGATGAATTATGATCCTGATGGTAGGCTGGTATTAAATTTATTAAGTGGTGGTGTTGGGGCTATCATGAGTGGCTATTCAGCATACAAAAATGGCGGTGATTTTGGTGATATAGCTTCTGCTAGTATCATTGGTGGAGTAACAAATGCTTTTAGCGGAAAGGCATTATTTAATGCAGTTGTCTCTGTTGCAGGTAACCTATCATCACAAGTAACTAATCCTTGCTTTAATGGTGATATTAATTATTCTCAGGTTACGGCTGCTGGGTTATTAGGGGCATATAACTTAGGGCCAAGGTTACCCCAGCCCAATTTATTATCTGCAAAAAACATAGCCGCGCACTCCGCTGGTACTCAGACCTTAAACAATACAATTATAAGTTTACTTTAATTATGAATAAGTTAATTTCTCTTATCGCAGCTCTTTTTTTGATTGGTTTTGCTATAAAGTCACTTGTAGCTGATGAAACAATTGGGTTTACGGGTGGTTCTACTATTGCAAGGTCAATTACATTAGATTCAGATCCAATTGAGTTTGTTATAATGATTTTATTTCAGTTTGGCTTTGCAGGATGGATTATTAAAAAGCTTGCGAATAAGGATGATTAATGAAGTTCATCATTAAATCGAGAACGATTAATTCATTTTTATTTTGAATACAAAGCCTCGCGTGCGGGGCTTTTTGTTGGCTCCAAAATTGAAAGGAGCGTTACAAATTTATAATGTTGTGTTAATTTTAAACAAAAACCATGAAAGAATAAGGATGTTATTTTGTTTGAAGATGCCATTGAGGCCCTCGAAAACTCTAAATCTATATCAATTCCAATTGAAGAAGATAAAAAAGGATATATAGACAAACAGTGTCCATCTGAAGACTGTGAGTTCATATTTAAGCTTCATAAATATCAATTAGAGACAGTCGAAGAAAACGATAAATTATACTGCCCTTTCTGCCGACATGAAGCTTTAGCCGATAGCTGGTATACCATTGAGCAAATTGAAAAGGGAAAGGAAGAAGCTTTTAATATCATCAAAAATAAGTTGCACAATGCGTTCAAATCAGGTGCAGGCAAGTTTAATAGGCGACAGAAGAAAAATAGTTTTATCTCAATGTCCATATCAGTGAAAGGTGGTATAAAGAGAATTCAGCCAATTCCAATAGAAGCGGCAGAAGAAATGCAACTAGAGATAAATTGCGAAGGCTGCTCTGCAAAATTCGCTGTCATTGGTAGCGCATATTTCTGTCCCGTATGCGGTCACAATTCTGCTACGCAAACTTTTAGTGATTCATTACGAAAAATTCAGACAAAGAACGACAATGTTGAAGTTGTTCGCACGGCTATTGAATTTTCATCCGGGAAAGATGAGGCCGAGTTAATATGTAGATCTATTATCGAAACTGGTATCAATGATGGTGTTATGGGCTTTCAGCGATACTGTGAAGGAAAATATACAAACTTTGGAAATTATCCATTTAACGCTTTTCAGCGCCTACATCAAATTGATGAGCTTTGGCTTAAAGCAACAGGAAAAGGGTTAAATGATTGGTTAACTAAAGAAGAGTCTTCCACGTTGAAAATTCTTTACAACAAGCGGCATATACTCTCACACAATGAAGGTTTGGTAGATGATAAGTATATAACTAAATCAGGTGATAAAACCTACAAAGCTGGTCAACGAATCGTTGTATCTAGCGAAGATATAAAGACCTTGCTCACTCTATTAGAGAAACTTAAGCAGGGAGTTGAGTCAGGAGTTAATTCAATTTGAATCCAAAGCCTCGCGTGCGGGGCTTTTTAATATCTAATATAGACGATAGAGAATAACCAACTTTTTATGGAACGATTAAATGGCAAGGAATAATAACCAAATAAAATTAGCAGAAGCTCTTAGAGAATTTGAAGTTAATGGCACTGTTTTTACTGCTGAAATGATTGTTGAACAAACAGTATATAAGCAAAAGTCGGTGAACAAATATATTAACGAGAAATTGTTAGATAAATATGTTTTTCACGCTGGCTCACGCGCAAAATATCGATGTGAAGGAATAGCCGCACTTTCAAATGAAGACTTTCTGGCTGTGATGAGCCAGTCAGCAAAAGCTAAGAATAAGACCCCTGAAGAACAATTTTATGAGAAATTGATTGGTCGAAGTCTTGATGCATTTACGTTAGCTTTGGAAGTATATAATCGCCCAAGTATGAAAAACAGAGTTGAAGCTTTCACTATAATGATGGTCAATGCTTGGGAACTCTTGTTAAAAGCGGAAGTATTAAAGGTTGATGGTTATGAAAAGATATTTTATGACGATGACCGAAGTATTTCTATTACTGACGCAGTAAAACGTAGGCTTCAAGAAAAAGACCCTGTTCGTATAAATTTGGAAACTCTTATTAATCTGAGAGACCAAGCCGTTCACTTGCTAATACCTGAGTTACAATCTCAATTATCACGACTATTTCAAGCTACAGTGTTGAACTATCAAACACGATATAAAAATGAGATGGGTAATGCACCTTTATCTGGACAAAGCGTTGGTATGCTGAGCCTTGTTCTTGATGGACCTAAACCTGAAATAGCCTTAATTCAAAAGCAATATGGCAAACACACTGCAAACTCTATTTCCAAATTCATCAACCAATTTGATAAAACAGCTAAGGAAGTTGACTCTACAGAGTTCACAATACCTATTGATTATCGCCTTGCTTTAGTTAAGCGAGAGGACGAAAGTGATCTTTCACTAAGTGCCGGAGATGAAGGAGAAGGCGCAATAATAATTACTAAGACAAAAGATCCCGAATTGACACACCCTTATCGCACTAAAGAGGCTTTAGATGAAATTAATAACAGGCAGAAAGTTGAATTCATTAAAAGTGGTGCATTTCAGGCTGTTTTAAACAAACATAAGGTAAATAAACAGAAGAAATCTGACTATCGATATGAAATAGATGGAATTCCCCGCTATTCTGAGAAATTTATCGTGTGGTTTGTCGATAACTTAAAGCAGTCAAATTGGTTGGAGTCAGCTAAAGAGTTTCGTAGACAGCAATTAAGGAAGAAGAAGTAGCGGATGTCTAAAAATAAAAGAGAAGAGTTATCAGTGGAACATTGCCTGTTAACAGGCGTGGTTTATGATTTGTTTCAGCCATTGCATTTGCATGGTGTTGAATTTCAATCAACATCCTTAGATAAAAAATACTTCTTGTATGTTCACCATCGACTTTATTCACTTAATGAGAGGCTGAAGTCACTAACCACTATGTACAGCATGTTGTCATACGAGGCTTTTACCTTAAATACAGATGACGGCAATATATCAAGACAAGAGTGGGTTCATATAACGCTAGATATCATGTTAAGCAGGATAACCTCGATTAGAGATTGTGTTTATTTATTAATAGACTCAATTTTTGAGTTGCAGCTTCATCCACGAAAAATAAATAGAAAATCTCTCACCAAAAATGAATCAATAAAAGAACATGAAAATTTGATTTCATTAATAAATTCTATTTCTAATAGTGGATTAATATTGAGGAATGAAAGAGATGCTCTTTTCCATCGTGGTGAGAGACGAGTATTGGGAGATAACCCTGAAATTTACTATATAGCAAGTGCAATGGAGTCTATGGGGCAGTTAGATTTCTGTACTGACCATAATGGTAAAAAAATCGATTTAAATAAAGAACATAAAAATATAACTAATGTTATTAATAAGGAGTTTACTGAATCCATTGAAGAACTGGTTGGTTTTATAGAGTCACTGTGTGTTTTTCTTTATCCGATATTTAAAAGTCGATTCATAAAGAGTATGGAAGAAAATGGTAGTATTCAACCATCAGCTATTTCACTTATTGAAAGAGCCGAACATTACTCTGAGTATTTCAAAAGTCAATCAGAAGCAAGTCAGTAATACTTTGCTCTCAAACTGCGGAAGCTGGGGCTGCCACCTATATGGGCTACTGAACTTCAACTAGTGGACTTTTAGTGATGGTGACTGGCGTAGTGAATGTACTTGCTCAGGACTAAAGCCTTGCCTTAGTAATACAGCTAAAAAAACTGTAAGCATCAGCAACATAAAGGTTGCTACAGACTTTTAAGTTGATCTCTAAGCATCTATATACACCAACATAGGTATCCTACCTACAGGGCGGGGCACTTAATAAATACCACCTTAAGCACTGTATGAACTATTTATATTCAAAAAATCATTCTAATATTGAAGTTATAAATCAGGTGGAGTATGCAAATTAATAATTTTTTCTATAGTTTCTTTTAGACCTTTTTCACTTAATATTTCATCACGTTTTATTACATTTTTAGCCATTAATTCACCATCTTTACTAAAACCAACATCACTAGATTTAGCTACCTTTAAAAACTCTTGTAGCACCTCTATATCGAACCCATCTAGAGTTAACTCCATAGATTCTTCATAACTTAGTTCAGCCAAAGGCTTAGATAGAGACAAGGTTGGATTAGTTCGTACTTCTTTTAACGTGTTGACTTGATTTCGTAATCCTCTAACTTCACCAAGTAATAATGCCATTTTATGTCTTAATGTTAAGTCTTCTATCTTAACAAGATCGGAGTCTTCTACTAATGACTCAGGGATAGTATTTTGTAGATCTTTACTTGATAAATTAACAGCATTTACTATGGTTGAGTGCTCAATCCATGCGTCAATTAACAACCTGTAAGCATTTGTCGTCTTTCCACCAACCTCTTTCTTGTTATAGTAGATGGTTCTCGATTTAGTGATGATACCCTTTGAACTCAGAATTGTTATTATCGCTGTAGGTGAAACAATGCCACCTGAGCTTGTTATTTTTTGACTCGTCTCATGGATGTTCGTAAGCATTTGCTCTGTCGTTGGGGTCTTTGCATTACTCTTTAACTTGTTATATGTTGAAATAACTGTATCTAAAGAGATCTTTTTCATATTCATTATGACTTTTTCTCGTTATTTAATGATAGAACCGAATTGGCTTTTAAAAGGTTGTTTATGTCTGTGGCTTTCTTTTCTATACCAAGCTCTGCCAAAGTAATTGAGCCATTATGCAAGTTTTCAGACTCTTTCGCGCCAATTTTTGATATTAGAAACTTTGCCATAGCATCAGATGCCGTTGCTTTTTCTTCTTCACTCAAAGGTGAAAAGGATATTGGAGTAGCGCCATTGTTTATTAATATCTGATCAATAAAGTTATTTCGTTCTAATTCAACTCTAGTATCAGCTACTTCTGGATAAATTCTACTTGCTTGAACCAGCAGATCTTTTAAATGAAAAGGTGATGTTTCAATAAAATTCGTTTCTTCACCATAATCCACTTCAACAGGGATTAATTCATTGCCTTTGGTAAAACTCTCAATATCGTCTTTAGTGGCAATTTCTCTGACTTCTTCGAGTAAATTATATGTCGCATGAGCATCCATAATTATTCGATCTAACTCTTCAGACTTGGTTTCAATTATAGTGTTGAGCGACTTTATTTCATCAATTGTTTCAGGAGGACACAGATGAATTTCTTGTCGTTTTTTATAGTTATATTGTTCTTTTTTAAACACCTCTTGTTTTTTCTTAAAAGCCTCAATATCAGTACTTATTTTACTGATACTTTCTAACAATTTATTGCCGTGTAACCACAATTCAATCATCCATGGTACACCTGTGACTAAATGACGACAACGTACACAATTTCCTCGACCTCCAATAACTGGTCCATACTTTGCCTTTGAAGATTTAGTTGCTCTTTTGATGACTTCACCACCATCATCGCATCGTGTACCACCAAATGGACAGATGCCCATACCACTTCCCCCCCATGTGGCCATATGACTTCTAGACAGTAATAAGTTTTGAACACCTTCTTCTTGGTTGGCTACCAAATAACGTAAGGCATCTTCCAACGTAGAATCCTTTAACCAGCGCTTTAGATTTTCTTTAGACTTATTCTCTATGTCTCTTTTGGCTTTAGATAGGATGTCTGTAATATGACCATTAGAATATTTAATGTAATAGATGGTCATCAGTATTGTTGAATGGCCAGCAATTATTTTACTGATCACTTCAATAGGTACACCTGCTTCAGCTAAACTTGTAAGACCTGCGACCCTCAACCCATGAGGTGTAAAAATTGATCTTTCTGGTTGGTTTGTTGTTTCGTTTCGCTTAGTGATTATAGTTACATCATGACCTTCTGCTTGAACTCGTTTTTCAAGCTCTTCCATTAGTAGCCACCAAAAGCGCATAAGTTGACTATTAGTAGCTGGATAGCCTGACATGGAGTCCAATGGACTTCGAAATAAATAAAATCGATCAGGAGTCTGCTCTAATACTGATTGGGAAGGTTTTGAGTCACTGTTAATTCCTTTTGGCATATTCTTATATGCAAAAGCATTAGCGACAGGAAAGTATTTTTCTTGCCATACTCGAAGGGTATGAAGGTGGTTGACTAATATTTCATTATTCCAAGGGATGGTATAACCAGATTCTGGACCATAGCCAACAGCAGCATCTTTAGTTTTATTTGTACTAATATAAAAACCTACTGATTCTTTCAATCCTGTTATATTTTTTGTCAGCACGCCTCTATTAGGTTTTTGTTCTGAACGACTTGACCAATAGTTTGCATGTGGAGAATCATTGTTAACCCATGCTTTCATTATAGGGTTATATTTTTCTATATCACCTTCACCAGAGTCCAACATTTGAACCTGGATCTTTCGAAGTGGGATCTCAATCATTGTCAGAAATGTATATGTTTGAGCTGGACACCAAACTTTCTCAAGAGTATTTGTTTTATCATTAAACCAATCAAAATACTGAGATTCTACCGATTTTGGCCATTTGAAATCATCCTCTGTCAAAATTTCATTCATTGTTAGAAGAAAACTTGTAGGGATCATTATTTTGTCAGACTCTGATAATCCTGTAGGAAAAATACCTGTTAGCTTTTCATATTGGTAGTTAGAAATGAGTGGATAACCAATTGATAAAACCTCTCCATCCTCCGTATCCTGCATATAGTTTTCTATAATATAGACTGAGAATTTATAAAGATAGCTGAGGTGTGTATTGTACGATTTCGGATATTTTTCTTTGAATGAGCTGAGAAGAGATGCGTGCCTTTTTTCACTCAAATATTTAAAAGGTTCTTGAATATCTTCTGGCAATGTATCCAAATAAATTAAAAAATGTTTAACTGCGGATAAATGTTTTTTTGAAGACTTTATATGTTCATCATCAATCCACTCATTGGCGATTGTAAACCATTGCTTTTGATTAGGTGTTAGTTCGCTCTCTAAAGTAGAAAAGTTAGTTGAGCGTTTAATTTTTGCATCTGTCTCTTATACACATCTGACGCTGCCG
>CAJXUT010000049.1 GCA_913061365.1 uncultured Colwellia sp. | reverse complement strand
CGCCTAAAGCTGAAGTGAAAGCAGCGCCTAAAGCTGAAGTGAAAGCAGCGCCTAAGCTTTAATTTACCCTTATGAATATTAAGTCTTACAATTTATGTAAGACTTAACTTGGTTATTCTTGTTTATCATCAACCACTTAAATGTTTAAATTTACATTTGACGCGGTGCAGCAAAAAAACTGTTGACGAACAACTTTTAGCCAACTATACTAGACTCAACTCAATTTGCTGCGGTGCGGCATACAAAAAGGAAACTTTATTATGTTTACACAATTAACTGAACAACTTACTACTGCAATGAAGTCATTTAACAACGCTGACCAATTCACTACAGCTATGAAGCCATTTAATAGCCTTGTAGAAATTAACACTAAAACGGTTGAGCAATTAATCAACCAACAAGCAGCTTTAATTACTACAATCATGAACGATAGTGTTGCACAAACTAAATCATTATCTGAGCAAACAGATCTTGCAACAGCAATTGAATCACAAAAAGTTTTTACTGAAGAGCTTCAAGCAAAAGTTACAGCATCAGCTAAAGAAGCTTACGAAGTTGTTACTAAAACTTCTGAAGAAGTAACTAGCTTAGTTAAAGATTCAATGGTTGAAGCGACAACTATTTCACAATAATTTGTGACTGAATAACAACGCTATATTGTATTTGTTATGTGAAAAGCCAGTATTTTTATACTGGCTTTTTTACGTGTAGAGCTTTGTTTTTTTAAGCACTTGGTTCCATCAGAAATGTCCTAAACTTCTAAAAGTAAAGCAATGAAACTGATCATCTTACGTTCTTATTTTGCTTTCAATTTTTTATTATTTGAGTATAAAAATACATTTTTGACGCGGTGCAGCAAAAATATATTGACCTAAAGTATTTCACTCTGTATACTTATTTTAAATCAAGTGCTGCTATGCAGCATAAACAAAAAATAGGAACCTTAATTATGTTTACTAAATTAACAGAGCAACTAACTGAACAATACACTACAGCGATGAAGACTTTCAGCAATACTGAGCAAGTTGAAACAGCAATGAAGCCATTAAATAGCTTAGTAGAATTAAATACTAAAACTATTGAACAATTGATTAGCCAACAAACAGCGTTAATTACTTCTATTTTAAATGACAGCATTGCACAAACTAAAGCATTATCAACTGAAACAGATTTTACTGCGGCTGTTGAATCACAAAAATCATTTAACGAAGCACTTCAAGCTAAAGTTTCAGATTCAGCTAAAGAAGCATATGCTGTTGTTACAAAAACTTCAGAAGAAGTAACGACGTTAGTAAAAGATTCAGTTAAATTTGATAAGTAATTTTCTGAAATAAACATAGCGATGTATTTATCGCTTTTAAAAAGCCAGTATGATTTCATGCTGGCTTTTTTGTTCTTTCTACTTAGCTATATCAAATAGTAAGTGTGTAAGTAGATAATCTCGTTTTGCATATCAATATTCAAAGTATTAGCATTTTAATAAAGATTATTTATTGATTAGTGAAAACCTCCCGCGTTAACCGTTTATTTACTGGTATATTCAAGCTATAATGCGCGACTATTTTTTAATTATCCTAACGAGTGAACTCGTTTAAAAAGATATATTTGAATACTAATTTTTGAAGGATTATGTTCGAAAGCTTATGTTTGAAGTTAACCCAATAATAAATAAATTAAAAGAAATCCGTGAACGTGCAGACTTACTTCGGGGGTACCTTTGACTACGACGTTAAAGCGGAACGCTTAGTTGAAGTTTCACGAGAGTTAGAGTTGCCGGATGTATGGAATGAACCTGAACGAGCTCAAGCACTAGGTAAAGAACGTAGTTCACTTGAAGAAGTCGTTAATACTATTGTTGAGTTGGAAACTGGCTGTGATGATATTGAAGGCTTAGTCGAACTAGCCGTTGAAGAAGAAGATCAGGACACTTTTGATGATGCTCAAAGTGAAGCTGATGCCTTAGATGCCGTTTTAGAAAAACTAGAGTTTCGTCGCATGTTTAGTGGCGAGCAAGATGCCAACAACTGTTATCTAGATATTCAATCGGGTTCAGGCGGTACTGAAGCACAAGATTGGGCCGAAATGCTTATGCGCATGTACTTGCGTTGGGGTGAGGCGCATGGTTATAAAACTGAAGCTATTGAAGTCACTGCTGGTGATGTTGCCGGTATTAAAGGTTGTACTATTAAGTATACAGGTGAGTATGCTTTTGGTTGGTTACGTACAGAAACAGGTGTGCATCGCTTAGTTAGAAAATCTCCTTTTGATTCGAGTGGTCGTCGCCATACCTCATTTGCCTCAGCATTTATTTACCCTGAAATTGATGACAACATTGAAATTGATATCAATCCTGCTGATTTACGCACTGATACTTTTAGAGCCTCAGGAGCGGGTGGTCAGCATGTTAATAAAACAGATTCAGCTATCCGTATAACACATGTACCTACAGGGGCTGTGGTTGCATGCCAAGCAGATCGTTCTCAGCATAAGAACCGTGCTACTGCAATGAAGTTACTAAAAGCTAAATTGTATGAAATGGAAATGCAAAAGCAAAATGAAGGTAAGCAAGAATTAGAAGACGGAAAATCTGATATTGGGTGGGGCAGCCAAATTCGCTCGTATGTATTAGATGATAGTCGAATTAAAGATTTAAGAACGGGTGTAGAAAATAGAAATACCCAAGCTGTATTAGATGGTGATTTAGATAAATTTATTGAAGCCAGTTTAAAGTCGGGCCTATAACCTAATAAAATCATTGTTGTCGTAAGAACACAGAAAAAACAAATAAGCTGTATTAGATGGCTTGATAGAACAATTTATAGAAGCCCACGTAAAGTAGGCTTATAGCAAAAACTAATTTACAAATACGTAATGAGAAATAAAATGACAGATAAAGCTAATAATGCACCCGCAGCACAAGATGAAAATAAACTCATTGCTGAGCGTCGTGTAAAACTTGAAAAAATTCGCTCTAATTGTTCAGCTAATGGTTTTCCTAACGATTTTAATCGTGAACATTTAGCTGCTGATATTCAAGCTGAACATGGTGAAAAAACCAAAGAAGAACTTGAAGAGCTACAAGTAACTTACGCTATTGCTGGTCGTGTTATGGCAAAACGTGGGCCATTCTTAGTAATACAAGATTCATCTGGTCGTATTCAAGGTTACGCTGAAAAAACAGTACAAAAAGAAATTCGTGCTAAATGGGGCTCTTTAGATATTGGTGATATCGTTGGTGTTAAAGGTATTTTACATAAATCAGGTAAAGGTGATCTTTACGTAAATATGGATGAATACTCTTTACTAACTAAGTCGCTACGCCCATTACCTGAAAAATTTCACGGTTTGTCAGATCAAGAGATGAAGTATCGTCAACGTTATGTTGACTTAATCATTAACGAAGACACACGTAATACCTTTAAAGTGCGCTCAAAGATTGTAGCGGGTATTCGTAACTTCTTAACACAGCGCGACTTTATGGAAGTTGAAACGCCAATGTTGCAAATTATACCTGGTGGCGCAACGGCTAAACCATTTATGACGCACCATAATACTTTTGATCTTGATATGTATTTGCGTATTGCACCTGAGCTTAACTTAAAACGTTTAGTGGTTGGTGGTTTTGACCGCGTATTTGAAATTAACCGCAGTTTCCGTAACGAAGGTATTTCAACGCGTCATAACCCAGAATTCACCATGATCGAATTCTATCAAGCTTATGCTGATTACCATGACTTAATGAATACTACCGAAGAAATGTTACGTACTATTGCACAAGATGTATTAGGTACTACCACTATTCGTAATACGGTTAAAAATAGCGATGGCGAAGTAGTAGAAGAAAAATTCTATGATCTTGGTAAGCCGTTTGCACGTTTATCAATGGTTGATGCTATTTTGCAATATGGTAAAGATCATCGTGGTGCAGAAAGCTTTGATGAAGCGGCATTACGTGACCCTGAAAATAACTTCGATGCAATTAAAGCTATGGCTAAAGCTGTTGGTGTTAAAGAAGGCGATGCAGCTAAAGTTTGGGGCCCTGGTAAATACATCTGTGAAATCTTTGAAGAAGTAGCTGAACATTTATTAGACCAACCAACATTCATCACTGAATACCCATGGGAAGTTTCACCGCTGGCTCGTCGTAATGATGAAAACCCATTCATCACAGATCGTTTTGAGTTTTTTGTTGGCGGCCGTGAATTAGCGAATGGCTTCTCTGAGCTTAACGATGCAGAAGATCAAGCTGAACGTTTCCAAAAACAAGTAAGTGAAAAAGATGCCGGTGATGATGAAGCAATGCATTACGATGCGGATTACATCAACGCACTAGAATACGGTTTACCGCCAACAGCGGGTGAAGGTATTGGTATTGATCGTTTAGTGATGTTATTTACGGACTCACCAACGATTAAAGATGTTATTTTATTCCCTCATATGCGCCCTGAAGTAGATTAAGTTCATCTTGATACACGTTTAATTGCGTTAACTGTACAGTAAAGTTGTCAAAAGCTCATTAGATTAAATCAATGAGCTTTTTGTTTTTTTAACGGCGTACTCTATTAATGTTGCTTACTTTTCAGTAAATTAAAACCTGTCGAAAATAATTATAATTATAACAGTAGTAAAATTAGCTATGTTGCAAACCAAATTACTTAAATTTTAGATTTGAAATATTGGTCTTGGCTTTTAACCTCTTCATCAACGACAATGAAGAATAGCGATAATGATTAACTACTAATATATTAACAAAGAGAATTATCAATGAGTGTATCAAGAGGCGGCTTTAGTTCGCGTTTCGGTTTTATTATGGCGGCGGCTGGTTCTGCTGTGGGCTTAGGTAATATTTGGGGATTTCCTACGCAAACAGCAAGTAATGGTGGGGCAGCTTTTGTTTTAGTGTATCTCGTATTAGCATTTTGTTTAGCATATCCTGCCTTCATGGCTGAGTTACTTATTGGGCGTTATGGTCAAGCCAATGCGGTAACGTCAATGCAAAAAATATCACGTAAATTATGGCAAAAACGTTTTGCTTTTATTGTTGGTTTTAGTGGCATTATTTGTGCCTCTCTCATTTTAAGCTTTTATGGCATTTTAGCGGGTTGGATGATGTCGTATGCAATTGAACCGATAACATCATTTTTGGGTTTTAGTGAAGCATCAAGTTGGCTTACTTCACAATCAATAGCACGTAACTTGTTCTTTACCGCATTCTTTATGCTACTTACTATTTCTATCATTCAACGTGGTGTTGAAGAAGGCATTGAAAAATGGTCTAAACGATTAATGCCAATGCTGATTGGTTTACTTATTCTTTTGATTATCTATGTGTTTACCCTAGATGGCTCAAGAGAAGGTTTTATTGCTTATTTAAACCCTGACATCTCACGCGTGTTCGAACCTGAGTTACTTATCAATGCGCTTGGATCGGCATTCTTTTCTTTGTCGTTGGGTACCAGTGTAATGGTTATTTATGGCTCTTATATTTCCAAAAAAGAAAACTTAGTGACTTTGGGTGCTCAAGTGACCTTAATTGATGTCTCTATTGCATTTTTAGCGGGCTTACTGATTATCCCTTCAATGTATGTTGCTCAAGCTCAAGGTGTTGCTATTTTTGGTGAAGATGGCAGTTTGATTTCTGGTCCTAACTTAGTTTTTGATATTTTGCCTTCTTTATTCAGTGGTATGGGGAGCATTGGTTTATTTGTCGCCTTTGGTTTTTTTGTTTTAATGTCAATTGCCGCATTAACATCAAGCATTTCTATGTTAGAAGGGCCTGTTTCCTACGTTGTTGAACGTCATAATATAGAACGTAAAAAAGCAACAACCTTTATCGGCTTAGGTATTTTTATTATTAGTACGCTAATCATTTTTAATTTTGATGTGCTATTTGTCTTTGTGATCAATTTATCAACGGTTTATGGGCAACCGCTAATTGCTATGCTTTGTTGTGTTTTTGTTGGCTGGATTTGGCATCGCAATGATGTTTTAGCTGAAATTAAACAGGGAAATGAAGCAGTTGAAAATGGGTTGTTTTGGAAAATTTGGCCGTGGTATACCAAGTTTGTTTGTCCTAGTGCAATTGCTATTGTATTTTTTCATTCCTTATAAAAAAATAGCGTAATTAAAATGAAAGTAAATTTTTAGTTACGCTATCCTCAATATTCCTTTATTTATTATATGGCTTAAGTTAAATTGGCTTAAGCCGCTACAGTGCTAGAGATAAAAACACACAAATTACTACAGGGATTCCATTTTCCTATGTCTAAAAATACCCAAATAGCACCAACTTTGAAAGAAAACCTACTTGAACCAGACGATTTAATTGTCAGCAAAACCGATGTAAAAGGTCATATTACCTACGCGAATGCGTGTTTTTTAAGTCTTTCCCTTTTCAAAGAAAAAGACATTTTAAATAAACCACACAATATTATTCGCCACCCTGATATGCCAATGGCGGTATACCAAATGCTATGGGACACTTTGCATAAAGGTGATGAGTTTTTTGGTATTGTCAAAAACTTAAGTGCAGATGGAAGCTTTTATTGGGTTTTTGCGAATATCACACCAAGTTTTGATGAATCTGGAAAAACAATTGGTTACTTTTCTGTACGTAGACAAGCAAATAGAGAGTTAGTGACTATCATGGGTAACTTGTATAAAAAAATGGTACAAGAAGAAAAACGTCATAGTGACGATAAGCGCGCTATTAAAGCCTCTACGCAAATATTCAACAACTTTATCGATGAGCAAGGAGTATCATATAATGAATATCTTATCTCTTTTGCCTAAGTTTCTAAATAATATTTTACCTGCCAAAGTAGCTCAATGGTTACACTTTATATTATTGACATTAATTACTGTCAATTTTGTTTATTTTCAAGATGCTAGTCCTTATTATATTTTAGTTGTGTTTGTTTCTGCTATCTTTTTGTATTCTTCAGAAGTGAAACTTGGGAGTGAAACTGACACGTTAAAGAAAGTGAAAGAAACCATTTCAGTTATGCAGCAGGGTAACTTAGAAGTAAGAGTGTTAAATGTCTCTAGAAAAGATGCTAATTATGAGATTGCAAAATCGTTAAATAGCGCTCTTGATCAACTTGAGATATCGATGAGAGAGTCTAAGTTTTCTCATATTGCAGCAGAGCGAGCGCAATTTTATCGTAAGCCGATTCAGCAAGGTTTAAGTAAAGGTTTCTTACCTGAATTAAAAAATACCACATCAGCAATCAATACCATTGAGAAATCTTATTTCTCTGATAGAACAAATGAGTTACTTAATAAATTAACTACAGGAAAGTCAGAAAGTTTACTGCAAGGGCTTTCAGGTACACAAAAAGATTTAGGCTTTATTACTACTGAAATGAAAACCATAGAAAATTTTTCTAAATCTTCTATGGACACTGCACTGAATAATCAAACGAATGTTAAAACACTGCATGAGCGATTAAATGTTATCGTAGATCGCTCAACTGCTATGCGTGATAGTTCTCAAGAACTTGCCGCAAGTAGTGAAGAAATAAAAAATATGGTTTCTATGATTGTGGGTGTTGCAGATCAAACCAACTTACTTGCGCTGAATGCAGCTATTGAAGCTGCAAGGGCTGGGGAGCATGGTCGAGGTTTTGCTGTTGTTGCCGAAGAAGTGAAAAATTTGGCGGGTACTACTAAAGATGCAGCCAAACAAATAGCTAATATTATTGAACGCTTTGCCAATGCTTCACAAGTAATGACAGAAGATACCGAGCATATGGCGTCTATTTCTGAAGACTCTAAAGAGTTAATTGATGACTTTAAAGTTAGCTTTGATGAAGTTGCTAAAGATTCACAAAAAACCTATCAAATGGTGTCTAATGCACAAATCATTTGTGATACAGCCTTGATTAAAGTGGATCATCTCATTTATATGCAGCGAGCATACTTTGCCGTTGAGCATAATGAACCTAACGGACAGGAAGCGGGCATGGTGGCAGTTAATCACCATAATTGTCGCTTTGGTAAATGGTATCTATCATCTGAAGGTGTTGAAGCATATGGACACCTTCCTTCCTATAGTGCTATCGATGATCCTCATAGCCGAGTGCATAATAATGTTCATGAAGTCATGGCAATTATACAAAATGATTGGATACATTCACTTCATTTACAAGCTGACATCCTTCAGATCTTTGGTGAGGCAGAAGCGGCTAGTAGAGAGTTGGTTGCTTTAGTTGATAACTTAGCTGAAGAAAAGCGCAATATAGAATCTCAAGTATCATAATACGATTGTAGGATGCTAAAACTTAGACTTTTTTAGGCCAGTTGAGTAACCAAGGTTGCTCAATTTCGGCCAACTTACTTTTTATTTCAACAGATGAAAAGTACTCTCCTTCACTTGGCGCTACTATGAATTGATATGGCGTATCTAAAAACTCAAAGCGAAGCGCATAAGCATGTAAGTATCCCCTGTCGGCAACTGATTTAGCGTTATAGAGAGAGTCACCGAGAATTGGAGCGCTGATACTACTTAAAGCAACACGAAGTTGATGTGTTTTACCCGAATGAGGTTTTAATAAATATAAACGTTTTTTTGAAGCAATAGGATAAGAAAAAAACTGCGTAATTGCTGGGTTTTCTAGCGTACGTAATAATTTGTACATGCCACGACGACTTTTTGCCATATCGCCTTTTATCAACCCCTGCTTTTTTGTTGGTTTGCTATCACTAATAGCAAGGTAATATTTTTCAATTTTATGGTTCTCAAATAACTTACCGAATATTTGTGCGCTTTTAATATTTTTGGCAAAAATAACTAACCCAGAAGTCATCTTGTCTAATCTATGAACAGGGTATAACTCACTTGTAGAAAACTGAATTTGCATTTGTTTTTTTACTTGAGAAAATAAGCCACTACCTTGTTGCTTTTCATCATGAAAATTAATTCCTGCACTTTTTTCTACAACAACAAAATCATCTGTTTGTGTAATAATTTTAAACATTTTAGTTGACCTGTTTTCACTTAACTTTGCTATGATAATTTAATTAAACTATTTTATACCAATCAAACTAATAAGTTAGCTTTTTAAATGGCATAAATAACTAATTACTTTGGATCGCTTAGTCTGAGTTTTGTCTTAGCCAAGTTAAGCATCGGTGTTTTAATTCTTTATTCCTCAATTGGACTTTGTAAAAAAGCAAATTCTTCAATTGGTTACTTGGTATACCTCTATATACAGGAAGTTATTTTGAAAATATTTACCCGTTACGCGCCTAAACTGAGCATTATTGCTTTAGCTAGTTCGTTATTATTCGCATGCACTAGTCAAGACAAGCCACTTCAACAGAGCAAAACATTAGCTTTACCAGCAGGCGTTAGCTTGATTGAAAATATTGTTGCTAGTGACGATCGTTTAGCCATTCCTTTTAAAAAGTACAGGTTAGCTAATGGCTTAACTGTTATTTTGCACCAAGATAACTCAGATCCTCTTGTACATGTTGATGTGACATATCATGTTGGATCAGCCCGTGAGCAATTGGGTAAATCAGGTTTTGCACACTTTTTTGAACATATGATGTTTCAGGGATCAAAAAATGTTGCAGATGAGCAGCATTTTAAAATTGTGACGCAAAGTGGAGGAAACTTAAACGGTACGACAAATTCAGATAGAACTAATTATTATGAAACAGTACCTAAAAACCAATTAGAAAAAATGCTTTGGCTTGAATCTGATCGAATGGGCTTTTTACTTGAAACTATTACAGAAGAAAAGTTTGAAGTACAAAGAGCGACAGTAAAGAATGAACGCGGGCAAAATGTTGATAATCGTCCTTATGGCCGTTTGAATGAAACAATCAATCAAATGGTTTACCCAAGAGCGCATCCTTATTCGTGGCCTGTTATTGGTTATATGAGTGATTTAGATCGCGGTAACCTTACAGACTTAAAGGCATTTTTTAGTCGTTGGTACGGGCCCAATAATGCAGTATTAACGATTGGTGGTGATATTGATGAACTGCAAACGTTGCAGTGGATTAATCAATATTTTGGTGACTTAAAAGCTGGGCCTAAAGTTGAAAATATAGCTAAGAAGCTCGTTAGCTTAGCTGATAATCGCTATTACTCTTTTAGTGATAATATTTCTTTACCGTTACTTTATGTAAGTTTTCCTACTGTTTATGGCATGCATGAAGATGAAGCTGCACTTGATGTTTTCTCTAATATTATAGGTAATGGCCCAACATCTTTACTTTATAAAAATCTAGTGAAATCGGGTGTTGCAGTGCAAGCAGGTGCTAGTCATCCATGTAGTGAGTTGGGTTGTAAAATGAGTTTCTATGCTTTACCAAATCCACAAAAGGGGATGGAGCTAGATAAAATAGAGCAGGTGATCAATAACACTTTACTTGAGTTCGAGCAACGTGGCGTTAATGATAACGATTTGTTAAAAACAAAAGTTGCTATTGAAACAGATACTATTTACGGTTTGCAAAGTGTTTCTGGAAAAGTCTCTACCTTAGCCCATTATCAAACCATTTTAGGAAATGCTGATTATACTGAACAACAAGTTGCTCGTTATAATAACGTAACTAAAGCGGATGTGATGAAAGTTTACCAAAAGTATATCAAAGGTAAAGGCGCTGCTATTTTGTCTATATATCCACAGGGGAAAGCTCAACTTAAAGCACAAGCTGATAACTTTGTTTTACCTAATGTAAATAACCCACCTAAAGCTGAACAGCTTGATCTTTCTATTACGGAAAACTCTAGCGACTTTGATCGTAGTGTTATGCCAAAAGCCGGTGCTAATCCGCAAATAGAAGTACCTACATTGTGGCGTGAGAGCTTTGATAATGGATTGAAAATCATCGCGACTCAAAATACTGAAACTCCTACCGTGAGCTTATTGCTAAGTATTGAAGGAGGAACTTTACTTGATCCAATAAACAAAGCCGGTATCGCTTCGCTTACTGCTAGTTTAATGAATGAAGGTACGACAAATTATACTAAAGAAGAGTTATCTAATGCATTGGCAAAATTAGGCAGTGATATATCTATTAGTGCATCGGGTCGTAATACCATGGTACGTGTTAATTCATTAGTAAAAAATCTTGATGCTACATTATTGTTGATGATGGATATGATGTTTAATTCAGTATTTGAGCAAAGTGATTTTGATCGCGTCAAGAATCAGCTAATTCAGTCTTTAGAGCAAGGTAATAAAGATGCAAATACGTTAGCAAGTAGAGCGTTAAAACAGGTTACTTATGGGGAAGACAATCGTATAGGTTTACCAGGAAGTGGCACAATTAAAACCGTCTCAGCGATTGAACTTGATGACATTAAAAACTTTTATAAGCAGTATTTTTCGCCGAAGAAAGCTAGTTTGGTTGTGGTTGGAGATATAAGTAAAAATAATATTTTACCAAAGCTAGATTATTTAAAATCTTGGAAAGGTACAGATTATACTATCCCTGCTTATAAGGGCTTTCCAGCGATAGCAGCAGATAAAATATTCTTTGTTGATCTACCTAAAGCGAGTCAATCAATCATTAAATATAGCCGCCGTGGAATGACTTATGATGCAACAGGGGATTATTTCAAAGCCACCTTAATGAATTACCCTTTGGGTAGTGCCTTTAATAGCCGTATTAACTTAAACTTACGTGAAGATAAAGGGTATACTTACGGTGCATCTAGCTATTTTTCCGCAGGAAAATCATTAGGTCGATTTAGTGCAGGCGCTAGTGTTAAAAAAGAGCATACTTATGATGCAATGATAGAAATAGAAAAAGAGTTGGCGCATTACCAAAAAAGTGGGTTAACAGCTGATGAAGTTAAATTTATGCGTCAGGCTATTTCACAAAATGAAGCACTAAGTTATGAAACACCAGCACAAAAAAGCGGTTTTTTACGCCAGTTATTACAGTTTAATTTAGCTGAAAACTATGGTGAATTACAAAGTGATATCATTAACAATATCACTATTGAGCAGTTAAATGATATTGCTGCAAAAGAATTAAGTAAATCAATGCAATGGATTGTGGTGGGTGACGGTCAAATGATTAGACCACAATTAGAAAAAATGAAACGTGAAGTGGTTGAGCTTCAACTAGCAAAATAATAATTTTAGTTTAACCATTGAAAATGAATAAAAGCCCCTCATTTATAGTTCATTAAATAAGGGGCTTTTTAACACCGTAGGAAATATTTTGACATTATCATTGCATGATTATATTGACGCCTTTAATCAGGAAAAAAATTTTAAAGCCCTTGCTAGTTCTGGTAGAGGAATTGAGCGTGAAGCCTTAAGAGTTAAACCTGAAGGGCAGTTGTCACAGCATGGTCACTATAGTCAATTAGGGGCTGCGTTAACCCATGGTGAAATCACCACTGATTATTCTGAAACCTTACTCGAGTTTATTACGCCTGTTAGCTATTCACCTGAAGAAGCTATTGCACAATTACAAGATATTCAAAAGTATACTTTCACTCATATTGAAGGTGAATTGTTATGGCCAATGAGTATGCCTTGTTTTGTTAATGATGAAGATCAAGTGCCATTAGCGCAATATGGCAACTCTAATATTGGCAAAATGAAAACCGTATATCGCCAAGGTTTAAAAAATCGCTATGGTTCAATGATGCAGGTCATTGCAGGTATTCATTTTAATTTTTCATTTTCTCAAGATTTCTGGCAGGTAATGAAATCTTTGCATAAAGATGAACAGCCGTTAAGTGACTTTATTTCTGATCGTTACTTTTCTATCCTGAGAAACTATAAGCGCTATTGTTGGTTGATCCCATATTTATATGGTAGCTCACCAGCACTTTGTGACTCTTTTTTACAGGGGAAAGAATCACCGCTACCTTTTAAAAAATCATCAAGTGGTGCTTTATATTTAGAGTATGCAACCTCATTGCGAATGAGTGATTTAGGCTATACCAGCAGTGAACAGTCATCGTTAAAAATATGCTATAACAACTTGCATGACTATGTTGATGGAGTACAAAAGGCAATTGGCTTAAAGTCTGAACAATTCTCTCATATAGGCATAAAAGTAAATGGAGAATATCAGCAGCTTAATGATAATATTCTGCAAATAGAAAATGAACTATATGCACCTATTCGACCTAAACAAGTGATGAAGTCAGGTGAAAAACCTTCTCAAGCTTTACGCGATCGTGGTGTAGAATATATTGAAGTAAGAGCATTAGATGTTAACCCTTTTAGCGACACAGGAATTAGCATTGAACAAGTACACTTTTTAGATATATTTCTAACCTATTGCGCCTTTACAGACAACAAAGAACTTGACTGTGATTCTCAGCAACAGC
Source organism: uncultured Colwellia sp. (assembly GCA_913061365.1). Taxonomy (GTDB): domain Bacteria; phylum Pseudomonadota; class Gammaproteobacteria; order Enterobacterales; family Alteromonadaceae; genus Colwellia. Next base: position 5,255 of record CAJXUT010000049.1, on the reverse strand, counting down.
ATGAAAAAAATATGGATGAAGTTGTGCTTCGTGGGAGAGATCCTAAGTTATTATTATCAGACGCTAACTGTAAAGGTGACGTAACGAAAAAATCTGTTACAACGTGGGGTAATGAGTTATTTGATGATATGACAGCTGTAGCTACATTATTAGATAATGCATATAAAACGACTAACTATAGTGATTCTATAAAAAGAGAGCGAGCAAAAATTAATGATGCAAGCTTGACTCCTTCAGCAGAAATATTGTCAATTATTGTTGATAAAGAGCAAAATTTATCAGAATACTCTTTAGAGCAAGCGGCTAATTATCGAAAAGAAGCACTTGCACGTGACTATCAATTTTATTCAGAGAAATACTTCTCTGAAGGTGCAAAAAACTCTCATCAAGAGCAATGGGATATTGAAGCTAATGACCAATTAACCTTTGATGATTTTTTATATAACTACTTTAATAGTTAATACTTCCTCTTACAGTTCTAATTGATTCTTCTCTGGTTATATACCTTTTGTGTATAAAATAGGTATGTAACCAAAGTAGAATACAAATCAAAATATCCTCAATTATTTTTATGTGACTAATAGTTCATTATTTAAAATAAATATCACTACTTCTTATTTATCCTCATAAATATTTATTCCTCAGTTACAGTTAAACTTTATATCTAACCTGCAAAATAGTTCATAGAGACTGATTTTTGGGCAAAAAAATGCGCTGACGATTTAGACAGCGCATATAAAACAACATGAAACACTAAAGGGATAACATAACTATAAAGTAAGAGTACGAAAGAAAAAATTAGTTCAATTTTTTATAAAAATTTTATTTTATGGGCAAACTCCAAATATCATTTACTAATGGCATTTAAAAGTCTGATCGTAAGCCCATAATAAAATATCCTTTATTACGGACAAAAAAAATGCGCTGCCAATTCAGGCTGCGCATAAAACATGAAACACTAAGGGAATAACATAACTATTAAGTAAGAGTGCTAATTATCAAGTAAGTTCAATTTATTTTTAATACTTTTCAATTGTTATGAATAAATATTACAAAATGATATTTAAGACAAAAAAAATGCGCTGCCAATTTAGGCTGCGCATAAAAACATGAAACACTAAGGGAATAACATAACTATTAAGTAAGAGTATTAATGAGTAGATAAGTTCAATTAATTTTCTAGTATTTTAATTTTACTTAAAAAACTAAATAAGATAGAAATACTAGAAGGGTTTATCATACTTCAACAAACTTCTTTTAGAGCTAATTATAAGGTTGACTAAGCTGGATTGAGTTTACCTAAGTAATAGGTTGCCAATATATTGAGAACTCTGGCATTATTCACTTTATTATTAAATCAAATAAGCTCATTGAGTTATTTATGGCATTATCATTTTCCCCTAAAGTTAAACCAATCTGTTCTATTATCTTCAGCGCTATACTCCTAACAAGTTGCGCAACACCACCGCCTAAGAACCCTGAAAATATATGTGAAATATTTCGAGAACACCGAGACTGGTATTTTGCCGCTAAAGACGCAAGAGACCGTTGGGGTGTGCCTATTCATGTTCCCATGAGTATGATGTATCAAGAAAGCTCATTTAGACATGATGCGCAGCCTCCTAGAGACTATTTACTAGGTTTTATCCCATGGGGAAGAATAAGTAGTGCGTATGGTTATTCACAGGCTAAAACGATGACATGGGATGACTATGTGCGCGAAACTGATAATTCTGGTGCAGATCGCGATGATTTTGATGATGCGATAGATTTTATGGGATGGTTCATTTCTAAAACACAAAAAATTAACGGTGTGTCAAAGTGGGATGCTTATAACCAATACTTAAATTACCATGAAGGTTGGGGTGGATTTAAGCGAAAAACTTATAAGAAAAAGCGCTGGTTGGTGAAAGTATCAAGAAAGGTAGACAATAGAGCAAAACGTTATGCCTCACAATTAAAAAGCTGTGAAGCCGATTTGAATCATGGTTGGTTATGGCGATTATTCTTCGGTTAAAATAATAATCTTAACGAAATTTGCTCTTAGATAAATCTCATTATTTTTTATTTTTACTGTTGAAATCGGCTTAAACTAAGCAGAATATAGCGTAGTGATTTTGCAATGTTTTTTTTACAAAAAAGAGAAAATATTTGTTAAAAAAACGGTTGAAATAGCAAAAAGCACAGAGCAAAAGGGCTTGCTATTGTTATCCACAGAAATTGTGGAAAGCTCTTTTGCTATTTAAGGTTGTGGATAACTTTGTTATTAACTTTGATTTGCCTTTTGTTACTCACAATATTGTAGAATTAATCTTCTTCAACCATCTCGCTAACAAAAAACTCTGGCATAACACGCACTATTTTTATTCTATTATTTGAAACTTCAACAATCTCTATAGGGTAGCCAGCAATACGTACACTTAAGTTATTCTGAGGGATATCTTCTAAGTGTTCTATGATTAAACCATTAAGTGTCTTAGGGCCATCTGTTGGTAATTCCCATGACATTTCTTTATTTACATCACGAATACTTGCGCTTCCATCAACTAAGTAACTACCATCTGGCTGTAGAGTCACCTCTTCACTTGGAGTTGGTGTCATCGTTGTTGTAAAGTCCCCAACAATTTCTTCAAGAATATCTTCCAAAGTAACCAAGCCTTGAATATCACCATATTCGTCAACAACTAATCCTAAACGTTCTTTCGCATGTTGAAACTTTAGTAGTTGAATATTTAGCGGTGTGCCCTCAGGAATAAAGTACAGCTCACGTACAGCACGAAGTAAGGTTGCTTTTGTAAATTGGCTCTTTGAAAGTAATTTTAAGGCATCACGAGCATGAATATAGCCAACTACATCGTCTATGTTGTCACGATATAATAAAACACGAGTGTGGTTAGCTTGGGTAAGTTGTTTTTGAATCTTCTTCCAATCATCATTTACATCAATACCTACTAACTCACTTCGTGGGATCATGATGTCATCAACGCTTACTTTTTCTAGATCGAGTATACTCATAAGCATGCTTTGATCTTGTGCGTGTAATAATGAACCTGATTCATTTACTACGGTTCGCAGCTCTTCTGAACTTAAACTGTGTTGCTCTCGCTGTTCTGAGCTAATGCCTAAAAGCATTAAAAGACCGTTAGTGATCCAATTTACTGCGATTACAAGTGGGAATAACAATTTAAGTAGTAATGACAATATTATTGAACTAGGAAAGGCTATTTTTTCGGGGTATAAAGCGGCAAGTGTTTTAGGAGTAACTTCAGCAAAGATCAAAATAACCAAAGTTAGCACAACCGTTGAAGCTAACATGCCATAGACATCACCAAAATAACGAATGCCAATAACCGTAGCTATGGAAGCGGCAGCTATGTTAACCAAGTTATTGCCAATAAGAATAAGCCCTATAAGCCGATCTGGTCGCTTAAGTAACTTACTTACACGTTTTGCACCTTTATGTTTCTCATTTTCAAGATGTCTTAATCGGTATCGATTGAGTGACATCATGCCCGTTTCAGAACCAGAAAAATAAGCCGAAATAAGTATCAGTATGCCTAAAGCAATAAAAAGCATCTGAGTAGATATGTTTTCCAAAAAGGAGATCCTTTATTAAAATTTTACTATAAAAGTGGCAATATTAAGAGAGTAAAAACTCTTTAACAAACCGGCTACCAAAGTATGACAAGGTTAACAGTGTGCTTGCTAACACGGTTAATACCAATACTCTATGGCCACGCCACCCTTGATGAATATGTCCTGCCAATATAATAATGTAAATCACTAAGGCGATTAATGAAAGTATCGTTTTATGAAGATTTTCTTTAGCCCAAAAGCCCTCAAGAAAGAGGAGACCAACTAATTGACTGGCAAACAAACACAATGTACCAATCATTAAAATAGTAAATAACTGTTTTTCAACCTGCATTAATGGCGGTAAATGTACCACAGCAGTTAAATTTTTACTTTTTAGTTTTAGATTGATATAGGCAACCTGAAAAGCATATAACGTGGCAATGATTAAAATACAGTACGCTATTAACGCAATACCTATATGGCTAATCAAAATAATTTTTTCTGCGATTAGTGGCATTGATTCTGTCTTTGGTATAAAAATCATCATTAACTGCCAGATACCAGCAAAGCCATAGATTACGGGCAACAGTAAATTAACTTTTATACGAAGAGCTATCAAAGAAATTGCGATGGTAATAACTAAACTTACAAGGGAAATAACATTCGGTAAGCTAAAGTTTATTGAATCTTGACTAAATAAGAGCTGCGCATCATTAAAAATATGAGTGGTAATTGCAATGATGGCAAGTATCAATACTTGGTGAAAATTAGGGCCGCTAGGGTGAAATAGGCGCGATAAAATTGCCAAGGTGGCAAGCATATATGCAACAAAGGCAATGCTAGATCCAATAACCAAAAAATCCACTAATAAATTCCTACTAAATACAATTAAAATGATTCTATCAGATTAAATTACCAATACTATGCAATTTCCTAAAAGCTTTGATTTAAATTAAAAAAAGAATTAGTAAACTCTGATAAATAGTGTGCTTAAAATATCACTCTGTCGGCTTCAATGCCTAGCTGGATTTTACATCAACTTACAATACATGTTTTCTTAAAGGCTTAATCGCTAATAGCGCAATTAACAAAGCACAGCTTACACCGAACCAATAGGGTAGTAGCTCATGAGAATGCTGCATTTGTTCACCAATATTAATAGCGTAATAATTCAATGTAAAATCGAGTAAACTGGCAAATCCTATTGCTGAAACAGCAACACCTAATAAATAGCGAACTAATACGGCATTACCCATCTCATTTTTAATAACGCCCAGTGTTGAAATGTTAGTGGCAGGACCTGCCATCATAAATACTAAAGCAGTACCCGGTGATAGCCCTGCCATAATAAAACCTGCTGCAATTGGTGTTGAAGCGGTAGCACATATATACATAGGTATAGATATTAAAATCATAAGTAACATGGCTGGTAAGCCACTACCATAACTTAATAGAAAGTCTTCTGGTAAAAAGGTTCTAATAATTGCAGCAAAAATAAGCCCAACAGCTAACCAAATAATAATATCATCAATTAACTTTGTGGCTGCGTAATATATGCCCATTTTAGTTTTTGCTAAAAAGTCATTGGCTGGAGATGTTGATTTGTTTGACTCATTAGCAGTACTTACTGCTGTCTCTTATACACATCTCCGAGCCCACGAGACGTAGAGGAATCTCGT
>CAJXUT010000048.1 GCA_913061365.1 uncultured Colwellia sp. | reverse complement strand
TTCCTCTACGTCTCGTGGGCTCGGAGATGTGTATAAGAGACAGCTGCGGTTTTTATCAACGATTAGCCAAGATATTATTTGATTTTTCAGACCTTTTTAAAGTAGAAAACTGCCTTTTTATTGCCAATGATAAATTAACTCGTGTGCGCTTTAATCAAGAAATGCACCAGTGGCAAACAAATCAACAGATTTTGTTCTATTATAATCCCCAAACCCATCAGTTAAAAAAATCATTTTTTGATGCAAATAAGCGCGCAAAGAAAATATCATTGTTGTTTCTGACTAAAGGGCAAGATATTAGAGATAGCGCTGCAAAATATCATGAACGTATCGCGCAGTTAGTGATAGCCTTTGCCAAAGAAGTGGTCATTGATATCAATGATGTTCGCCTACGTGATCACCAGCACATCACTTATGATTTATTTAATGAAAAAAAGCAGAATGATAGTAAACAAAATAATATAGACACTAATAGGCAAGCACATAAGCTTCGTCCCATAATAGATCGCTATGCTAGCCAACAAGTCTCATTACCTGAATTTCATAGTGCGATGACATACGCCATCATTAATTTACCTATATCAAACAGGTTACTAAATATGGTTGATGTTGATCCAAACTCAGCCGACCCATACAATCCACTTTACACTTACTTAACCGATACATTTACGCAATCAGCAAAACGCTATAATTTAAATAACGGGGCATTAATTGCGAATGGTTTAGTACCGATTGTTCGCTATAGTATTCATGAAATAACCTCTCGCATAGGAGAATTGCAAATGCTTGGTTACAATCCGGAGCAAAACCCTTGCGGTATTGTAAGTAAATGGGACGCGAGTGAATTAGTTGATAATGTGCAGTTAGTTTTTGTTGCGACAAATAAAAATCAAACTAAGCATGGATTTGGTCAATTTTTAAATCAAATTGAACAAGCCATACGGTTAATGGCTACCGAATTAGAAATGGAACCTCATAAAGAAGAAGTCATTATTAGATTCCATCAACATGTTGCTTATAATTTCTAAGTTCTTTTTACCTTTCACCAGAACTAAATTATAAGGAAGGATCACTACGTAGTTTGAGGTCTTTTCTGCAGTTTTCTTTGTAAGGTTCTTCTATGCATAGATAACTGTCTAGCCGTTGCAGATATATTGCCATCATTAGCTTTCAGTACTTGCTGAATATGCTCCCACTGCACCTGCTCAGCTGAGAGTGTTTCACCATCTACATCAGAACTTGTGGCTATTTCACCAGCTTTACTTTCATTCAATGCTGCTAATAATGTTTGTGTATCAACGGGTTTAGTTAGATAGTCATCTGCGCCTAGCTTTATCGCATCTACCGCGGTAGCAATACTGGCAAAACCTGTTAGTAAAATAATACGGCTTTGTGGGCGTAATTGTCTAATAGGGGTAATGATATTCAACGTCGTTTCTTGAGACAGTTTCATATCTAATAAAACATAATCAGGTTGATGGCGATGGCAAGCTAATAAAGCTTCTGAATTTGTTTCAACATGACAACAATCAAATCCATGCTTTGTTAAGCGTCGTTTTAATGTATTGGCAAAAATAACATCGTCTTCAACTATCAATAAATTTTTCATTTTTTAATTGCTCACCGGTAAACTTAACGTGACTAAAGCGCCACCTCGATTATGATTAGTTAAGGTTAACTTCCCACCTAACCGTTCTAAACTTGCATGACTTAAAAATACAGCCATACCTAACCCTTGTTCACTATTTACAGGTTTTATCCCTAATTGCTGAAGCTTTTCTAAAGAAAATCCCACGCCATAATCTCGAATAATAAACTGCCAGTTATCACCCTCAACTTGGCTAATTAATGTAATTCCGTTACTGTTATTTGCTTTAGTTGCTCGGATTGCATTGTTAATTAAATTTAAAATAGCTGGCAGTAATGCTGCATCAGCCATTATTGCCGTATTTGTAGGTTGCTGTGCGTTTAAATCAACATTAATTTCAGGATAATTTACATGTAAATTTTCTAATAAATCTGTGAGTAAATCATCAACTTTGCTAGAAATAATGGTCTGTTCTTTAATATCAAACACCATAGCACGAAAAGCCGTTAAGCTATCAGTACAACGTGTTAACTGACTTTGTATATCATGAATAATATCATTATCAGGATAGTCTTCACTTAACTCATCGGTAAGTAATTGAACCGTTGCAATGGGCGTTGCTAGTTGATGCGTCACTTGAGCAGAAGCTACCCCTAATGAAGTTACTTGTTCTTGTTTTAATAAATTTTCTCTATAAGCGGCAATAGCTAATTCTCTTTGATTAATACTACGCGCCATCTTCCCCACAACAATTGCCACAACTAAAGCAGAAAATAAAAAATTCATTCCCATACCAATAAAATGCCCTTGCATATTACCGTGCATCACACTCATGGGTAAGTGCCATAATAAGATGCTGTAAGATAGTATTGCTAAAAAAGCGACGAGTGCTAATAAAGTAGAGGTTAGTGTTACCGCAGCAATTGCGATAGGGATTAACAGTAATGATACAAATGCATTGGTAGCCCCACCACTAAAAAATAATAACAGTGATAAAAACAAAATATCGGCACAAATCTGCATTAACAGTGCACCTTGACTAATTTGTGCTTTATTGCGATAAAAGCCAACACTAACAAAAGTAAAGCCAAGCTCTAATAAAATAACACTAAATAATGGCATCCATGGCAATTCATACTCTAAAACTAAATTAACAAAGAAGATTAAGAATAATTGAATAATAATAGCGGCACTACGTAAGGCCAATACTAATTGAATTTGATTATTCACTTTCGCTTTTGTTGTCGTGCTATCTTTTTTAAAAAATGGTGACATAAATTCTTTATTCGATCGGTCTATGTAGTTTAAGTACAATATTATACTAACGAATATCGCAAGAGAAACTATAAAAATGACAAATATAACAAACAAAAACGATCTAAAAATTGCTACCGTTGCAGGTGGTTGTTTTTGGTGTATAGAAGGTGCCTTTTCTCAAGTGAAAGGAATTTATTCTGCCGTTTCTGGATATATGGGAGGACACACTGAAAATCCTACTTATGAGGCAGTTTGTAAAGGCGATACTGGGTATGCTGAAGTAGTGCAGTTAAGTTTTGATGAATCAGAAATCACCTATCAAGAAATTATGGAAATTTTCTTCACCTTACATAACCCTACCCAGCTAAATAGACAAGGTCATGATATGGGTACTCAATACCGCTCTGCTATTTTTTATCATGATGATATTCAACAGCAAATTGCAGAAAAAAATATTCAAGAGTTAAATGCTGATAAAGTATTTGAGCAAGAGGTTGTTACACAAGTATGCGCAGCTGAATATTTTTACTCAGGTGAAGAATATCATCAAGATTATTTTAAGAACAATCCACAAAATCAATACTGTCAGGCTGTGGTATCACCTAAGCTAGCAAAATTCAGACAAACGTTTGTTAAAAAATTAAAATAATCAGTAAACTCCCTCGTAAACCTAAACATTATTTCTTCCTACTAATAGCGCATTATTACCCAGTATGCTGAAACTTAGCATACTGGGTGACATCGTTATCCTCTTCTATTTGTCTAAAAAATCTGCCAATTTCTTTCTTGTATAACTAGATGCTCTAACTTAAATAATATAACTATTAGGTTATTTTAAGATCAACAGTTGACAATTCAATCAATTTCCAAGACTATATAGACATCTAAACGTCTATAATTAATTTAATAAGAGATATATTTTGAATAAGCAATCAGAGCTTCGAGCTAGGTATAACGATATTAATCGTGGTGTCTACTTTATTGGTACAACCCCACCAAAAAATGACACTCCATTAGATGAGATTGAAACCATTGCTGAAAAATTATTAGAGCGTGTTAGCGATATCGATTTTGATGGACTTATTGTTTATGACATTCAAGATGAAAACTCTCGAACAAATAAGCCACGACCTTTCCCGTTTAAATTAACCCACGACACTCGTCTCTATTCAACGTTACTTAATAAAAAATCTTCTCGTCCAGTCATTACTTATAAAAGTGTTGTGCAATCAAATAATACTGACTTTAACCAGTGGGCAAATGAAGCGTGGAATGAATATGGCATTAGAGACATTGTTTTAGTTGGCAGCCCTTCAAAGAAGAACGATATCTCATTACCTTTAGCTGACGCTTATAAAACGCTAGTTGATAATGAAAATGATTTTTTTATTGGTGGGGTCACAATTGCTGAACGTCACGCAAGTAAAAAAAATGAGCATGAACGCTTAATCGAAAAGCATAAGCAGGGCTGTAACTTCTTTGTTTCACAGGCTATATACAACCCACAAGCTACTATAGATATGCTTACTCGTTACGCTATTGAGTGTAAAAAACAGGGTTTAAAACCTCAACGATTAATACTGACTTTCTCTCCTTGTGGCAGTAAAAAAACATTAGAGTTTATAGAGTGGTTAGGAGTAAATGTACCGGAAGCAACAAGCCTACGTATTTTACATTCAGAAAGCCCTCTTTATGAATCAATTCGTATTTGTACAAGTAGCTTACAGCAAATATTAGATGCCGTTCTTCCTTACGACTTACCATTAGGTTTGAATATAGAAAGTTTAACTAATCGTAAAGAGGAAATAGATGGCTCTATTTTGCTTTATAAGTTGTTACGCTCAACGATGGAAAATTATTTAGCGAAAAAAGAATTGAATTTATTAAATAAAAGATAAATTAGGAATAGATACTCGCTCTATTTGAGCATCTATTTCAAGTGGAACGAGTATGGAACACATTCAAACAATACAGCTTTGTATTCTATGAATGTGTTTACTCTAGATAATAATAATATCTATTGGCTTATTTAAAACGCATTGATAAATCAATGGCTTGTACATGCTTAGTTAACGCACCTGAAGAAATAAAATCAACACCTGCTTTAGCATATTCACGTAAAGTATCTATTGTCATATTACCTGACACTTCTAGTTTTGCTTTGTTGCGTGTTGCAATTACAGCTTGCTCAATCATCGTTGGGGTGAAGTTATCTAGCATGATAATATCTGCACCTGCATCAAGTGCTTGTTGTAGTTCATCCATTGATTCAACTTCAACTTCAACCATTTTATCACTATGGTTATGCTTTGCTGTCGCAACAGCTTGCGCTATACCGCCACACGCTGCGATATGGTTTTCTTTAATTAGAAAAGCATCGAACAAACCAATACGATGATTTACACCGCCACCACACAATACTGAATATTTTTGCGCACTACGTAAGCCGGGTAAGGTTTTGCGTGTATCTAATAACTTAGTGCTACTACCTTGCAGTTCTTGTACGTATTTACTGGTTAGGGTGGCTGTACCTGATAAGGTTTGTAAAAAGTTAAGTGCGGCACGCTCACCTGTTAATAACGTTCTTGCATTACCTTCTAATTCAAATAAAGTCGTATTTGCTTCTACTTTTTCCCCGTCTTTAACAAACCAAGTAATTTTGGTTGCTTGCTCTTTAGTACAGCTAAGCGATGCGTCAAGCTGTTTAAATACTTCATTTACCCAAGCTACACCACAAATAACACAGTCTTCACGAGTAATAACTGTCGCAACAGCTTGCTCACTTGCGGGAATAAGCATTGCGGTGATATCTTGTTCAGCGCAGGCATATTCACTATAAAACGCACCTAAATCTTCCTTGAGCGCCCAAGTTGTTGTTGTTGTTATATCTTGTTCTAGCTTAGCTAATTGAGAAGTGAGCATTTACTTTTTTCCTGTTAAAGAGGTTCTCGTAAAATTAATTTTTTGCCTGTTTGTTGAAAATCTAACTGCTTTAAAGCACTCATGCCTAGCAGTATTTCATCATTTTTCATCGCAGGATTTATATGTGCGGCAACATTATATAGGAAAATATTGCCAATGCTAAGCTGATCTATTTTAGTTTTATAAACAGTCACTCTTCCATTAGCTGTTTGCACAGGATAACTACCATAACTTTCAAGCTGTAATTGGTCGGCAATATGTGCCGGAATAGAAACTTGCGTGGCACCGGTATCAAGTAAAAAAGTAACGGGCGTCTCGTTTATGCTTCCTTTAGTCACATAATGCCCTTGCCTATTTTGCTTTAAAATAACTTCAGCCTGCCCTGAACTATTTAAGCTCACTTCTGGTTGGCTATTGGGATTATATTGTTGATTTAACACATCCTCAAAAACAAACATTAATAAAGCAATTGCTATAATCCATGCAAACCAAACAAAAAGTTTACCAATTTTGTTTGTCGAGTCATCTTCAGTCATAATAGGGTACAGTTTTTTTAAAAAGTTATTGTATGTCGTCAATCGACAAGAGCAAAGGATGAAATAGTAATAATTTGCAACCAAGTAACGAACAAGCAAAACAAGTAGTGATAAAAAATGGCTGGTTGCAAAAAGTTGAGCACCAAGCCTCTAATTTTTTCAGCCTACGGGAGCCACAAGATACTATTAGCTTATTAGTAGTACATAATATCTCTTTACCTGCAGGATGTTTTGGCGGCAACCATATAACAGAATTATTTCTTGGCACATTAAATATCAATGCTCATCCAAGTTTTTGTGATCTAAAAGGTGTTGAGGTTTCTGCTCATTGTTTAATAAGGCGTGACGGCAAAGTCATTCAATATGTGTCTTTCGACAATAAGGCTTGGCATGCAGGAATATCATTTTTCAATGGCAAAGAAAGATGTAATGACTTCTCCATCGGCATCGAACTTGAAGGAAGTGATGATATTCCTTATGAAGAGGCTCAATATCAACAATTAGTAAGATTAACGGCTAGTTTACAAAAACATTATCCGTTAATTAGTAATGAAAATATTGTAGGTCATTGTGATATAGCTCCTATTAGAAAAACAGATCCAGGAAAGGCATTTAATTGGTCTCATTTTCATCAAACATTACAACAACTGAAGAGTTAATAATTCCTAGGTAAATTTACATAAACATGCCAGCATAAGGCGATTTAAAATGTTACGAATGGAACAAAAGCTAATCCATATTTGACTTTAATGAATATTATCAACCGATACATCTCTTCTGATTTATAATTAAAGATGCTTATCGACTATCGACATAAAGAACAAGGTTATACATGAGCTTACTAAGTTTACTAATTGCCCTCGCTGCAGAAAAATCGCTTTCTTCTTCTTTTTGGCGTTTTGATTATTACTATCAAAAATACGCTAGTTTTTTTCAACGATATATATTGCAATTAAAAAGTAAAGCTAACTTCTTTGCCTATACCCTCTTTTTGCTAATACCTGTTGCTGCTACTTATGCCATTTTATTGCTAGTTGATAATGACCTATTACATTTCATTATCTCTACCTTGATACTTATTATTTGCTTTGGCTGTTTCACCACCCGTAGCAGCTACAAACAATACTTACATGCCGCCAGCCGAGGAGAAGAAACGACTTCAACATTTCATCATCAGCAATTATTAGAAGATAAAAATTTGCATGAGATGTCATTTGGCCAAGCACTGATCTGGTTAAATTACCGTTATTACATTGCCATAATGCTATTTTTCACCTTATTTGGCGCTACAGGTGTCGTTTTTTATCGCTTACTTACCACCGTTATTGAACAACAAAATAATAATTCTTTAGCACAAGGTGATACTGAAGAGGAGAAAACCAATACTCCTCATATTTCAGCCGGCTGTAAGCACTATCACAGTTTATTATTTCTTTTAGACTGGCTACCTGTTCGCATAACTTCATTTGGCTATATGTTTGTAGGGCATTTTACTAAAGCATTTCCTATTTGGTTCGAAAGTTTCTTTGAAGGTAAAAAGCCAATCCATAAAGTATTAACAGATGTCGCTCAAAAGTCTGAAGATCGTTTAATAGATCAAAATGACTGCGTAGCAGAACCCTGTTTATTAGTTCGATTATCTAAACGTAACGTTTTATTATTGCTTGCCGCAATAGCATCGTTAACTCTATTTGGCGTTATCCGCTAGCAAAAACAAATGTAAAGCTGCTAGTCTTTTTAGCTAGCAGCTACCCTCCTAAATAAACTTCATCTTTCTTAATCACTCAATAATTTTTGCAAGTGTAATGATTTCATTACTATTAGATAAATACAATTTCAACTGGATAGTTGCAGATACAACTATCCAGTTGTAATCTTTCTATAAGTAATAATTCTTGTTTACAAAAAACAGATCAACAATAAAGTCAGCAAGAATTCATAGTAAACATTTAGGAAGGTACATTGTGAATATAGTTTCTAATCAAATAGACTCCCATAAAGAAATAGCCACGAAAGCTATTTTTACAAACATAGACTGGCATAGAGTCAGTTATTTATTGCTTCTTTCAAGAGCAATGGATGATGTTGAAGAGAAAGAACTGGTGCCAGAAAAGTTAGTATTTAATCAATTTTCTGCCCGTGGTCATGACTTTGCCCAAATATTATTAGGTATGCAGTTAACCCATCCACATGATGGTGCAACAGGGTATTACCGTTCAAGACCATTCGTATTATCACTTGGTTTAGATATAGATGAAGCCGTTGCTTCTCCAATGGCAAAATCTGGCGGCTACAGTGATGGTCGTGACATTGGCGTAGTTTGTAATTACCCAAATGTTGAACGAAAAGGCGCTATGTTATTTCCTATGTGTGGCGGTGTTGGCGCACAATATTCACCTATTGCAGGCTGGGCACAATCTATTGTTTATCATCGAGATGAATTAAAAGATGAATCATATCGTGGAGCATTAGGGTTATCCATGGGCGGAGATTCATCTATGTCTACCAGTGGCTTTTGGGCTTCATTAAATATTTCAACAACTAATAACTTACCTCATTTATTTTACATAGAAGACAACGGTTACGGTATTTCAGTACCCCAAGAAGTACAAACACCTGGGGGCGATCAAGTAGCAAACCTTAGTGCTTACAAAAACCTAAAAATTATTGATGGAGACGGCACTGATCCTATTCAGACACCAAAACTCGTGCAAGAAGCCGTTGATTATGTGCGTGCAGGTAAAGGCACTTGTTTATTACGCCTAAAAGTTCCACGTTTATGCGGCCATACATTTCAAGATACACAAACCTATAAGCCTGAAGCCATGTTAGTAGAGGAGCAAAAAAATGACCCTTTACCAAAACTAAAAAGCTATTTAGCAGAGCAAAACATCATCAGTGCAAGTGAGTGGCAGGCATTAGAAGAGAAAGCATATTCTGAAATTCGTGCCAGTGTTGAACGTGCAAAACAACGCCCAGAGCCAGACACCAATAAATTAACTCGCTATGTTTATGCTGAAAAAAATGAAAATGGTCAACCTGATGTACAACTTCGTGGCGGGTTACATGGTGATGCTCATCAATTTCCAACAGTTACAGAAACAGCTAAGCCTGAAGGTCAACGTTTAAATATGCAAACGGCCATTCGTAAAGTATTGGATCATGAACTAGAAACAAACCCAAAAGTGCTTGTTTTTGGTGAAGATGTTGGTCCTAAAGGTGGTGTTCATGGAGCCACAATAGGTTTAAATGAAAAATATGGAGAACACCGTGTTTTTGATACCTCACTTTCAGAAGAAGGCATTATTGGTCGTGCTGTAGGAATGGCTTTATCTGGTTTAATGCCAGTTCCTGAAATTCAATTTAGAAAGTATGCTGAGCCTGCCGCAGAACAAATTACTGACACCGGAATAATGAGGTGGCGTACAAATAACCAATTTGCTGCACCTATGGTCATACGTATCCCAGGTGGTTTTTCAGGAAGAGGTGATCCGTGGCACTCGATGAGCGATGAAGTGGAATGGGCACATAAAACAGGTTGGCAGGTTGTTATGCCTTCAAATGCTGAAGATGCTGCAGGTTTATTACGCTTTGCTTTGCGTGATAATAATCCAACTATCTTCTTCGAGCATAGAAGTTTACTTGATAACCGCTGGGCACGCCGCCCTTATCCGGGCGATGATTTTGTCATCCCTTTTGGTAGAGCTAATATTTTAGCAAAAGGTGACAAGTTAACCTTAGTGACTTGGGGAGCTATGGTAGAGCGTTGTGATGCTGCTATTGAAGAGCTTAAAAAAGAGCATACACCTGACAGTATTGAACTAATAGATTTACGAACAATTCAGCCATGGGATAAAGAAACAGTATTAGAAAGTATTGTGAAAACAGGTCGCTGTTTAATTGTCCATGAAGATAATATGACTGCTGGCTTTGGTGCTGAAATTGCAGCTGTAATCGCAAAAGATGGCTTTTTTGATTTAGACGCACCTATTGAGCGTTTAACTATGCCAGATACACCAAACCCACATAATATTCACTTGTTAAATGCTGCGGTACCAACCGTTGAACGCATAGTACAAACCATTATCGACATTGTAGAATTTTAACAAAAAAGCGAGTAAAAAAATGAGTACAATTGATATTACATTACCTGCTGCCCAGTTAGAAGGTACTACGGCTACACTATCAAAGTGGTTAGTTGCTATTGGTGAAGAAGTAAATGAGGGTGATCCCCTAATAGAATTAGAAACGGATAAGGTATCGATGGAGGTTTGTGCACCTAACGCCGGCACTTTATCGACTATTGTTTTTGGTGAAGGCGAAGAGATTGCTGTAGATACAGTATTAGGGCATTTAGATACCGAATATACAAGAATCACAACCTCGCCTGCGGTTGATACAAAAGAAGCTGATCAAGCTATCGATAACAAACAAGAAAATATTGACAAAAACAGTAATGATCAAAGTAGTGAAATACCTGATGATCAACTTTCAAGCGAACAATTAAATATTAAAGCTGATTTTTTTATAGAAGAAAGTGAGCAATATTTGCTTGGCCCTGCTGCACGTCGTTTATTAAAAAGTAATCACATCAATCCAAATCTAATTACAGGCACAGGCTACCACGGTAGGATCACCAGAAATGATGTTCGATCTTACATCCAAAATACGTCCATAATTGATTCAGCTTTAGCTACAAAGTCACCAACGTCTATCCATGCTCCTGCATCTAGACCACTCAAAGGGACTATGGTTAAGCATAGCAATATGCGTAAATCAATTGCTAACCATATGGTTAAAAGCTTATTGGAAACGTCACCTCATGTCACCAGTGTTTTTGAAATGGACATGAGTAATATTATTGAGCATAGAAAATGGCATAAAGCTGAATACGCTGAGTTAGGCGTTAAATTAACCTTTACTGCTTATTTTTTAGCTGCAATTGTTAAAGCAGTAGAAGAAGTACCTCAGGTAAATTCACGCTTTCATGAAGATGCTTTAGAAATTTTTAGTGATATTAATATCGGGGTTGGCACCGCTTTAGGTGATAAAGGTTTAGTAGTTCCTGTTGTTCAACAAGTCCAATCGATGAATTTATTTTCTATTGCGCAAGCGCTTAATGTACAAACTGAGAAAGCACGCAGTGGTAATATCGTTCCAAGTGATATGAAAAATGGTACCTTTACTATTTCTAATCATGGTGTTAGCGGTAGCTTGTTTGCAACACCAATTATTATTAATCAACCTGAAGTAGCAATACTTGGCATAGGCAAGTTAGAAAAACGCGTCTCTGTAGAAGAAGTCTCAGGTGTAGATACTATGGTTATTAAACCAAAATGTTATGTCTCGTTAAGCATTGATCATCGTGCACTTGATGCCCACCAAACAAATATGTTCTTAGCAAAATTTGTTGATATCATTGAAAACTGGGGGCAGTAGTATTTTAAATGGGGTCAGAGTAGAATCATGTTTATTATATGAAAAGCTTTGACTCCCTACCCTATTGGATCATTTACCATGACCTTACCTGAAAACTTATCAAGCACCGCTAAAAAAGAAAAATCCCCTCAAGGAAAAGTAAACTGTAGTTTAGATTTACAAACATTTCTTCCTTATCGCATGTACTATTTAGCCGCACAAATGTCCCAAGCAGGTTATGACTTACCTGAATTACTCAATGAAACCGGCATTACCATTGGTGAACGAGAGTGGCGTGTTATCTCTATTTTAGGCGCTTATGGTGGATTAACTAATGGCAATGTAGCTAATGCCTTAAAAACAGATGCGGGAACCATTTCTAGAGCCGTTAAAGTTTTAAAAAAACAGCAGTTAATTGACACCCTAAGTTCAAAAAAAGATAGACGTAAAGTATTGATTTACCTTACAGAAGCTGGAGCTAATCTTTATGATAAAGTCACTCCAAAGCGTATTGAAACAGGAAATATGATCGATAGTTGCTTTACACATGATGAGCTATCAACCTTGCACCACTTATTAAATAAGTTAGACCGACATTTGCAGCATATGGAAAATGAATTAGAGGATGAATGGGAATAAAATTTAGCTTTATTGCCTAAAAAACGTCAAAAATAATTGGTAAGACCAATCATTTTTCAAACAAATGTTTTAAGTTACAGCTCTATTTTGTCTATAAAATAACCTTGCTTTAATACCCTCCTTCAACTATATTAGATTGAATTCGACATCAGTTTTGCTTTTTTTATTTCCATAAATTACATTGGTAATACCAATTTACCAAATAAGTTTTTATTATTGAGTGCCACAACAAAGTGCTCGTTATAGAAATATAAATGAAATTATTAAGGTTAAGTCATCAATGACACAGTTATTAAAACAAAAGCTAGCCCCACAAAAGCTGTCAGATATTATCTTGGCGCAATTAGAAGAACTGATTATTGAAGGTAGCTTACAACCTGGTGAAAAGTTATTACCAGAACGAGAATTAGCCAAAAAATTTGACGTATCAAGACCTTCTTTACGAGAAGCTATTCAAAAATTAGAAGTGAAAGGACTTGTCACGCGCAAACAAGGTGGAGGAACTTTCGTTAGTAAAAACATAATGAAATCTTTTTCTGATCCTATGTTTGATTTAATGGCTAGAAGTAGTGAATCACAATTTGATTTGTTGGAATTTCGTCATGGTATTGAAGGAATGGCCGCTTATTATGCAGCCATGCGAGGTACTGTTACTGATTTTGATCAAATTCAAGCGAAGCATGACAATATTGGCGATAGCCAATTAGAAGATGATTTTCGTTTAGAAGCTAAAGCAGTATATGAGTTTCACTATGCAATCTGTGCGGCATCCCATAATGTGGTGATATTGCAAACCACACGTAGTATGGCTGAATTGATAATAGACAACATAGAAAAAAACTTAACTGTTTTAGCTAAACGTCCTGATGTATTTAGCAAAAATACCGATTATAGAAAAAATCTGCTTGACGCTATTGTTAGCGGCAAGCCACAAAAAGCCTGGGGTGCGAGTCACCGTCATCTCGCTTTTATAGAAGAAGTACTTTTAAAGTTAACTCAAGAAAATAGTCGCATGGAACGGTCCATGCGCAGAATGTAAAAAATAATTATAAACAAACGATATTGGAGACAAAACAATATGTCAGATCTACCAAACATTGATATTGATTCTTTAGAAACCCAAGAGTGGTTAGAATCAATGGAGTCAGTATTGGAAAATGAAGGCCCAGAGCGCGCTCATTTTATACTTGAAGCATTAATTGATCGTGCCCGTCGTGGTGGAACACATTTACCTTTTGATGCCAAAACAGCTTATGTAAATACAATATCTCCTGGTCAAGAGCCTCATATGCCAGCTGATCAAACTATTGAATATCGTATACGTGCCATTATTCGTTGGAATGCGTTAGTTTTAGTACTAAGAGCTTCTAAAAAAGATTTAGAATTAGGTGGCCATGTTGGTAGCTTCGCCTCTTCTGCTTTGCTTTATGATGTAGGTTTTAATCACTTCTTTAAAGCGGCATCAGAAAAAGACGGTGGCGATTTTATTTTTGCTCAAGGTCATATAGCTCCTGGAATATATAGCCGCGCCTTTTTAGAAGGACGTTTAACTGAAGAGCAAATGAACAACTTCCGTCAAGAGTGTGATGGTAACGGTTTATCATCTTACCCGCATCCTCATTTAATGGGTGATTTCTGGCAGTTTCCAACTGTTTCTATGGGCTTAGGTCCATTGCAAGCAATTTATACAGCGCGTTTCCTTAAATACCTAACAGATCGTGGCATTAAAGATTGTTCAGGCCAACGTGTTTATTGTTTCCTAGGCGATGGCGAAACTGATGAGCCAGAATCATTAGGTGCTATCGGTTTAGCTTCTCGCGAAGGATTAGACAACTTAACATTCGTAATTAACTGTAACCTACAACGTTTAGACGGCCCTGTTCGCGGTAACGGTAAAATCATTCAAGAACTAGAAGGTACATTCCGTGGCGCTGGCTGGGAAGTTGTTAAAGTTATCTGGGGAAGTTACTGGGATGCACTTATTGCCCGCGATACATCAGGTAAATTGTTACAGTTAATGGAAGAAACCGTTGATGGTGAATATCAAAACTGTAAAGCTAAGGGCGGCAAATACACCCGTGAAAACTTCTTCAATAAATACCCTGAAACAGCAGCACTTGTTGCTAATATGTCAGATGAAGATATTTACCGCTTAAACCGTGGTGGACATGATCCAGTTAAAGTTTACGCTGCTTACAAACGTGCAATGGATACTAAAGGTCGTCCAACGGTTATTTTAGCTAAAACAGTTAAAGGTTTTGGTTTAGGCTCGGCAGGCGAAGGGCTAAACATTGCTCATAACGTTAAAAAGCTTGATATGGATTCATTGAAGCATTTCCGTGATCGCTTCAATATTCCTGTAGCTGATGCTGATCTTGAAGGTTTACCGTATTATAAATTCCCAGAAGATAGCGAAGAATATAAATACATGAAAGCGCGTCGTGATGCTTTAGGTGGTTCGATGCCTGCACGTCGTGAACAAGCTGAAGAGTCTTTAGAAATTCCATCATTAAAAATCTTTGATGCTATTTTAAAGGGTTCAGGTGAGCGTCAAGTATCATCAACCATGACCTTTGTTCGTGTGTTAAATAGCTTACTTAAAGATAAGAAAATTGGTAAGCGTGTTGTACCAATTATTCCAGATGAAGCGCGTACCTTTGGTATGGAAGGTTTATTCCGCCAAGTTGGTATTTATGCTAACGAAGGACAAAAATATGTTCCTCAAGATGCAGACCAAGTAGCGTACTATCGTGAAGACAAAAAAGGTCAGGTATTACAAGAAGGTATTAACGAACTAGGTGCTATGGCTTCTTGGGTAGCGTCAGGTACTTCTTACTCAACATGTGATGCGACAACTATCCCATTCTACGTTTACTACTCAATGTTTGGTTTCCAACGTGTTGGTGACTTAGCATGGGCAGCAGGCGATAGCCAAGCTAAAGGCTTCTTACTCGGTGCTACTGCGGGTAGAACAACCCTTAATGGTGAAGGTTTACAACATCAAGATGGTCATTCACATGTTCAAGCTGGCTTAATCCCTAACTGTGTGACTTATGATCCAACTTACGGTTACGAAGTTGCGGTTGTTATTCGTGAAGGCTTACGTCGCATGTATGAAGAGAATGAAAATATCTTCTTCTACTTAACCTTAATGAATGAAAACTATCAACATCCTGCTATGCCAGAAGATAAAGATGTTGAAGAACAAATTATTAAAGGTATATATAAGTTAGAAAGTGTTGCAGCTAAGAAATCTAAACTAAATGTTCAATTAATGGGCTCTGGTACCATCTTATTGCAAGTGCGTGAAGCAGCACAAATTCTTGCAAAAGATTACGGTGTATCAAGTGATGTTTACTCAGTAACTTCTTTCAATGAATTAGCACGTGAAGGACAAGATGTAACACGTTGGAACATGCTTAATCCTGAAAGTAAGCAAAAAACGGCTTATGTAGGACAAGTTATTACCCAAGATAAAGGCCCTGCAATTGCAGCTACTGATTACATTAAAAACTACGCTGATCAAGTTCGTGCATTTATTGATACTGAATATCGTGTACTTGGTACTGATGGTTTTGGTCGTAGTGATAGCCGCGCTAACTTACGTCAACATTTTGAAGTAGACCAAAACTATATTGTTGTTGCTGCTTTATTTGAACTAGCCAACCGTGGTGATGTTGAACGTTCAGTGGTAACAGAAGCAATCAAACGCTTCAATATAGATACTAACAAACTTAACCCACTTTACGCTTAATAGAGTCCGGAGACTACTATGTCAGATATACAAAAAATTCTAGTCCCAGATGTTGGTGGCGATGAAGTAGAAATTATTGAAATTTGTGTTGCTATCGGCGATTCAGTTGAAGCTGAAGATGCCATTATCACTGTTGAAACAGATAAAGCTTCTATGGATATCCCAGCACCTGCTGCTGGTACTATCTCAGCGTTATCAGTTAGCGTTGGCGACAAACTTAAAGAAGGCGATCTAATCGCTGAAATGAGTGGTAGTGCAAGCGTTGCTAGTGCGCCAGTTGTTGAAGAAGCAACTGCAGCACCTGTAGCACCTCAAGCAGTTGCAGAAGCTACGCCAGCACCAGCCGCTTCTGCTGCTAGTGCAATCATTGACGTTGAAGTACCTGATATTGGTGAAGACGGTGAAGTAGATGTTATTGAAGTACTTGTTGCTGTTGGTGATGTTATTGCTGAAGAAGACGGCTTAATTACTTTAGAAACAGATAAAGCAACAATGGACGTACCTACTCCTGCGGCAGGTACTGTTGCAGAAGTATTAATTAATACAGGCGATAAAGTTAAGCAAGGTTCATTAGTTATTCGTTTAGAAACTTCATCAGGTGCTGCTGCACCTACTGAAGTAGCTCAACCATCAGCTCCGGCACCTGTTGCTCCTGCTCCACAAAAAGCTGCACCAGAAGCTAAAAAATCGTCTCCTGTTCCACATCATCCACAAGCTGGAAATGTAAGCAAAGGCGCTATCTACACTTCACCATCAATTCGTCGCATTGCACGTGAATTTGGTGTTGATTTAGCATTAGTTAAAGGCACTGGTAATAAAGGTCGTATTTTAAAAGAAGATGTACAGTCTTACGTGAAATATGAACTTTCTCGCCCTAAAGCCAATGCAGGTAGCTCAGTTGCTGCTGGCGAAGGTGGCTTACAAATAGTTAGTGCTAAGCCAATTGATTTCTCAAAATTTGGTGAAATTGAAACAAAACCGTTAACGCGTATTCAAAAAATATCTGGTCCATTTTTACACCGTAACTGGGTAACTATTCCTCATGTTACACAATTTGATGAAGCTGATATCACTAATGTTGAAGCATTTCGTAAAGAGCAGAATGTTGTTTGTGAAAAGCAAAAGCTTGGTTTTAAAATTACGCCATTAGTGTTTATTCTAAAAGCTGCTGCGGATGCACTACGTACATTCCCAGTATTTAATTCAAGCTTGAGCGAAGACGGTGAAAGCTTAATTCTGAAAAAATACATTCACATTGGTGTTGCTGTTGATACACCAAACGGTTTAGTAGTACCAGTAGTACGTGACGTTGATCAAAAAGGTATTCATCAGTTATCACGTGAATTATTAGAGATTAGTATTAAAGCGCGTGATGGCAAGTTAAAAGCACAAGACATGCAAGGTGGCTGTTTTACTATTTCTAGCTTAGGCGGTATTGGTGGCACAGCATTTACCCCGATTGTAAATGCACCTGAGGTTGCTATTTTAGGTGTTTCAAAATCTGAAATGAAACCAAAATGGAATGGCAGCGAATTTGTTCCTAAATTAATGCTTCCATTATCAATGTCTTACGATCATCGTGTAATTGATGGTGCACTTGCAGCACGCTTTACCGTGCATTTAGCAAGCGTAATGTCAGACATACGTAAGTTGATATTGTAATACCCCACGCCAACTGGAGTGATGGATTGACAAAATCATAATTTCAGTTGGCATATATCTGTTTCACATGAGGATGCATGATTCGAGTGGAACAGGTATAATCATCGACTTTAGTCGGTTCTTACCAATTAATATTGGCGAAGTTCACAAGATAAGCGTAGAATTTCGTCAATAAAATATTTACACAAAAAAAGAAACTTTAACCAGTTTATTGAGGACAGTATGAGTAACGAAATCAAAACTCAAGTAGTAGTATTAGGTGCAGGCCCTGGCGGCTATTCTGCAGCATTTCGCGCAGCAGATTTAGGTTTAGATGTTGTATTAGTAGAAAGCCGTGAAACGCTTGGTGGCGTTTGTTTAAATGTAGGTTGTATTCCTTCAAAAGCATTATTACATGTGGCTAAAGTTATTGATGATGCAGCAGCAATGGCATCTCATGGTGTTACTTTTGGCGCACCTCAAATTGACTTAGATAAAATTCGTGATTGGAAAGAAAGCGTAATTAGCCAGTTAACTGGCGGTTTAGGCGGTATGGCTAAACAACGTAAAGTGAAAACTGTATTTGGTTACGGTAACTTCACTTCAGATAAAACAATTGAAGTTGAAGGCCCTGACGGTAAAACTACAATCACTTTTGATAATGCGATCATTGCAGCGGGCTCTTCAGTTGTAGATCTTCCATTCATTCCAAAAGATGATCCTCGTGTAATTGATTCTACTGGCGCATTAGAACTTAAAGACGTTCCAGAAGAAATGCTTGTTCTTGGTGGCGGTATTATCGGTCTAGAAATGGGTACTGTATACCTGTCTCTTATACACATCTCCGAGCCCACGAGACGTAG
>CAJXUT010000047.1 GCA_913061365.1 uncultured Colwellia sp. | reverse complement strand
TACGAGATTCCTCTACGTCTCGTGGGCTCGGAGATGTGTATAAGAGACAGTCTTAGGAGTTTAGATGTCAGCAACCCCTTTGACAATTCCACTGATTACAAACGATGCAACCGTATTAGGAATATTATCGTTAATATTAGGCTTTGTCTTCTATACTTCAAACAGCCAACATCCTACCTGTAAAAAATTCTATCAATACGTACCAGCACTATTAATGTGTTATCTCTTACCATCGTTGTTAAACACTTTTGGTATAGTAAGCGCAGAAGTTAGCAAAGTTGATGATGTTGCAAAATACTATTTATTACCTGCTTGTCTGGTTTTATTGACCTTGAGTATTGATCTTAAAGCCATTAGCTCGTTAGGTAGTAAAGCCATTATTATGTTTTTTACAGGTACTGTTGGCGTAGTTCTCGGTGGGCCTATTGCCTTATTAACAATTTCAGCTATTTGGCCTGAATTACTAGGTGTTTCAGGCCCTGATGCTGTATGGCGTGGTATGGCTGCACTTGCTGGTAGCTGGATTGGTGGTGGTGCCAACATGCTAGCAATGAAAGAGATTTACGGAGCAGATGGTAAAATATTTACTATTATGGTGACAGTCGATATTGTTGTCGCTAATTTGTGGATGGCTTGTTTACTCTATTTTGCTGCTAATCATCAACGAATTGATGCTAAAAGTGGTGCTGATACTTCTGGTATCAATAAGTTAATTGATCAAGTTAAAGCATTTGAACGTAAACATGCACGACGCCCAGAATTAAAAGACTTTATTTTTATCCTTGCCATTGCTTTTGGCGCCGCAGGTTTTGCACATTTGGCGGCTGACTTTTTAGTGCCTTATTTTCAAGCTAACTTCCCTGAACTGAAAAAATTTAGTTTACATAGTAAATTATTTTGGATTATTGTTTTAGTCACCACGGTTGGTTTACTACTTTCTTTTACCCGAGTAAGACAGTTAGAGTCGGTTGGCGCTTCAAAGGTTGGAAGTAGCTTTCTTTATATTCTTGTGGCAACTATTGGCTTACATATGGATATCACTCAAATAGTTGAAGCACCTAAATATGTGGTGATAGGGTTAATATGGATGGCTGTACATGTGGCACTGTTGATGATTGTAGGTCGAATGATTAAAGCACCTATTTTTTACTTAGCAGTAGGAAGTAAAGCAAATATTGGTGGTGCAGCATCAGCTCCTGTTATCGCATCAGCTTTTCATCCTTCATTAGCACCAGTTGGCGTTTTATTGGCTGTTTTAGGCTATGCTCTAGGAACTTATATGGCATGGATATGTGGTCAGTTGTTAAGAATTATTGGAAGCTAGTAACGACTTATCTTGTAGCTGTATTGCCAAATTAATGTGTCAAAAGTACTTCTTGATAATGATCAACTTCGTGCTTTTTCGTTTAATTGTATATCACAGCTTAAAGTTGAGCTGTTATCTGAAAAAACAACTGTGTTAGTTCCTTCATCGCTAACACAAAATAGAACCAAACCCCGAGTTTTAGGGGGTAAATTTAGGAAAGGTTATGACAATAAAATCTGTTTCAGTTAGCGGTATAGACGTTGCTAACGATAAGCCATTTGTATTATTTGGTGGTATGAATGTACTTGAGTCTCGTGACTTAGCAATGAAAATTGCTGAAGAATATGTTGAAGTTACACAAAAGTTGAACATACCTTATGTTTTCAAAGCATCATTTGATAAAGCTAATCGCTCTTCAGTTCACTCCTACCGAGGACCAGGGTTAGATGAAGGTTTAAAGATATTTGAAGAAATTAAAAGCACATTTAATGTTCCTATTATCACAGATGTTCATGAAACCTATCAGGCTCAGCCGGTAAGTGAAGTTGTTGATGTTATTCAGTTACCCGCTTTTTTGGCGAGACAAACTGATTTAGTTGTTGCTATGGCTAAAACTGGTGCAGTAATTAACGTGAAAAAGCCACAATTTTTAGCTGCACATGAAATGAAGCATATTATTAAAAAATTTGCTGAAGCAGGTAATGAAAATATTATCTTGTGTGAACGTGGCAGTTGTTATGGTTACAATAATCTTGTTGTTGATATGTTAGCGATGGATGAAATGCGACAATACGCACCGGTTATGTTTGATGCAACACATGCGCTACAAAAGCCAGGCGGCCGTTCAGATAGCGCTGATGGTAGACGCGCACAAGCTGCTCAATTAACACGTAGTGGCATGGCTATTGGCATTGCAGGATTATTTATTGAGGCGCATCCAGATCCATCTGTTGCTAAATGTGATGGACCATGCGCTTTACCCCTTGATAAATTAGCTCCGTATTTAGCTCAAATGAAAGCTATTGATGATGTAGTAAAGGGGTTTGAACCACTGATAACAGATTGAGCTGAGTGCTTACATAATAATACTTATTATGAGTAATCTATTATATAAAAGGGCTAAATACTTAAGTATTTAGCCCTTTTGTTTAACGCTATAAACTGATGATTAACTTTATACTTACTCTGAAATTAAGTTAACTTTAGTTAACGTAATAAGGGTATCTGAGCTCGTTGAATTCTTTTTATTCGCTATAGTATTTTTTAAAAGATCATTATTACTCGTTTTCTCAATAGATAATTGTGAAAATGATAAGGCTAAGCTTTCTTGTGCTTCTTGGTACAAGTTACTTTGCTTAGTTGATTCAATTTCAACTAATTCTGTCATAGGTACTATTGCACCGTGACTTGTTGAACACAGTAGAGCGCTAGCTAATACTGTAATAATCAAAATGAATTTTGTTTTTGTGTTTTTGTGAGTTAATGCCTTAGTATTTCTCATGATGTTTTCCTGCAATTTGCCTAATAATAAATAACTTTTTTTACGGTAGATTTATTAGGACTTTTCTCACACTTGCTTCACTGAAATAATCTAAGCTGTATAAGCTGCAATAGGTAGGGTATACTTGCATTGCTAGAGCGTTAAGATGATGTCCTTTATCTACAGGCGCTATAATACGGAAATGATAAAAAAATTAAAATGACAATTATTAATGTTATTCATTAGAAAAACTAATGGTTGATTGTTATGCTATATTTTTAACTGTTTATGCAGTTTATTTGGTTTTATTTATATAAACTTTAGGTGTAATTTGGCTAATAGACTCCCTCCATTAAATGCATTGCGAGCATTTGAAGCATCAGCGCGCCAGCTTAGTTTTACTCGGGCTGCGGAAGAACTTTTTGTAACTCAAGCTGCGGTTAGTCATCAAATAAAAGCATTAGAAGATAATTTAGGTATCAAATTATTTATGCGAAAAAATCGCTCCTTGCTTTTAACAGAAGAAGGTCAATCATATTATTTAGATATCAAAGATATTTTTAATTCACTCCATGAAGCGACAGAGAGATTATTGGCCCGTGGTGCTAAAGGAGCAATAACGGTTAGCGCCCAACCAAGTTTTGCTATTCAATGGTTGGTGCCAAGACTAACGACTTTTAACGCGCTACATCCAGATATTGATGTGAGAATTAAAGCGGTAGATCAACCTGAAAACTCATTAACAGAAGATGTTGATGTAGCAATATATTATGGTCGTGGCAGTTGGCCTACAATCCATGCAGATAAGTTAAATACTGAATACCTCATTCCTGTATGTTCACCATTGCTTTTACAAGAAAATGCAGCAAATGGTAAGCCTCCTTTATTATCTTTGGATGACTTACAGCATCATACCTTATTACATGACACGTCCCGAAAAGATTGGAAACGTTGGTTTAAGCAAGTAGGTGTTAAGGGAGTTAATGTTAACCATGGACCTATTTTTAGCCATTCAGCAATGGTAGTGCAAGCGGCTTTATATGGCCAAGGTATAGCGCTTGCGTATAGTGTATTAGCGCAGCCAGACATAGATTCAGGGCGATTAATTTGCCCTTTTAACGATGTACTTATTAGTAAAAATGCATACTTTGTGGTTTGCCGTGAAGCGCAAAAAGAAATCGGGAAAATAGAGGCTTTTAGAATGTGGTTACTTGATATGGTTGCGACAGAGCAAGAGAAAATTACCGACGGCCAGTTAACCTAGTTATGGAAAATACAATGATTAGTACCATTGACAATGCAGTTGAAAACCCAATTGCACAGATTGTTTTTGCTCATGGAGCGGGCGCAGACATGCACCATGAATTTATGGAACAAGTTTGTAAGCTATTAAATAGAGCAAATATAAATGTATTGCGCTTTAATTTCCCCTATATGGATAAACGTATTGAGTTAGGTAAACGTTATCCACCTGATAGAATGCCTAAACTTATAGATTGCTATAAACGTGTAATAAAAGACTTATCTATAAGTATTGATAGTAAGGCTACATTGCCACTTTTTATTGGGGGTAAGTCAATGGGCTCTCGTGTGGCAGCAACGATTGCTGAAGATAATGACATTGCTGAAGTTATAGCAGGTGTTTTTTGTTTAGGTTATCCATTTCATCCAACAAAAAAACCAGAGAAACTTCGTTTAGAGCCATTACAGAATACGCAAAAACCTATACTGATCGTACAAGGAGAGCGTGACACGTTAGGTACTCAAGATGAGATAAAAGAATACGAAATATCATCATTGTGCCAAACCGTTTTTTTACCTGATGGTGATCATAGTTTAAAGCCTAGGGTTAAGTCTGGTTTCACACATCAACAACATATTGAAACTGCAGTAAGTGCTATTGTTAAGTTTATTAGAGAAGAAAACATAAATGATTAAAAAAATATTATCTAAAAGCAGGATTATTCAATTTTTAATGATTTTTGTTGGTGTTAGTGGCTGCTTTTCTGTACTATTCGGCGCTTGGCTTGCCCATGGCGGACAAGCGCTGCCTCTTAACGTTCAATCAACGTTAAATACCGCATTGCAGTACCAGTTATTTCATACGCTGGCTT
Source organism: uncultured Colwellia sp. (assembly GCA_913061365.1). GTDB lineage: Bacteria > Pseudomonadota > Gammaproteobacteria > Enterobacterales > Alteromonadaceae > Colwellia. The sequence continues at coordinate 13,898 of CAJXUT010000047.1, read as the reverse complement.
TATTTGTGACACTTGTTTGGGCGGTAACTAATTCAACAGGCAAAGTGTCTTCTAGAGTATTGCTAGGTGCAGCTATTGGCTTTTTTGTCGGTATTATGTGCTTTAGCGGTACTATTTATATCAAAACATTTTTCAGTGTTACCTTTGTTGGTAAACTGACGCCATTTGGCGGAATATCATTGGCAATTGCTTGGTTGCTATTGTCAATTGAAGGTAAAAACAACTTATGACCTCTATCGTATTATATTGTCGTCCAGGTTTCGAAAAAGAATGTGGAGCTGAAATTGAAGAAAAAGCTTCATGGAATGAAATGTATGGCTATCTTGAATTGAAAAAAAATCAAGGTGTGGTCTTTTTTCACCTACACGATCCTGCTCATGGTGAAGCATTAATAAAAACACTTCCCCTTAAACGTCTGATTTTTACACGCCAATGGTTTGTAACCTTAACGAAAAAAATAGATTTACCTGATTACAATCGGGTAGAAGCTATTATTGAAGCATTAGGAAACGAATGGCAGTATGATGACTTGCGCATGGAGACACCAGATACTAACGATGGTAAATCGTTAAGTAAATTTTGTCGTAAACTTGCAGTACCTTTACGTCAAGGGTTACGAAAAGCAAAAGTGTTAACAGGCAAGGGTGATTCTTTTAACCCTGAGCAGGATGGTTCAGTATTACATGCGCTATTTTTAAGTGGGCAAGAGGTTATTTTAGGCTTTTCATTAGCTCGCAATAGCTCGCCACATGTTATGGGTATTCCTCGCCTTAAATTCCCTAGTCAGGCGCCAAGTCGTTCTACGTTAAAACTTGATGAAGCTTTTTTATATTTTATTCCTCGTGATGAATGGGATACACGTTTAACATCAGGAATGAATGCGGTAGATTTAGGTTCAGCTCCTGGTGGTTGGACTTACCAATTGGTTCGTCGAGGTATGATGGTTACTGCTATTGATAATGGTCCTATGGCAGAGTCCTTGATGGAAACAGGGCAGGTTAAGCATAAAATGATGGATGGCTTTAAGTATGTGCCGATGAAACAAAATGTTCATTGGCTAGTTTGTGACATGATTGAAAAGCCACAGCGTGTTGCTAAATTGATGAGTGAATGGTTACTTAATGGTTACTGTAAAGAAGCTATGTTTAACTTGAAATTACCGATGAAAGGGCGATATCAACAAGTTACTAATGATTTACAAACTATTAAAGATCTTTTTAATGAAAACAACGTTAAATACGAGCTGTATGCTAAACATTTGTATTATGATCGTGAAGAAATTACGGTACACGCAAGGTTGATTTAAGTTAGTGTAATCTGTTGCTAATATATAAAGTATAAAAAAAGCTTGTTGTGAGTAGGGTAAATACTCATAACAAGCTTTTAATCATTTATGTCACTTATAATCTATCTAAAAGTGCTTCAGTAAAATCAGTTGTACCATGTGTACCACCTAAATCACGCGTAGTACGATCGCCACTAGCAATAACATCTGTTAATGCCTTTCTAATTTTATCTGCTTTGTCACTCATTTCTAAATATTCAAGCATTTGCAATGCAGCTAGAATGACAGAAGTAGGGTTTGCTAAGTTTTTACCTGCAATATCAGGAGCGCTACCGTGAACAGCTTCAAAGATTGCACAATCTTCACCAATATTAGCACCTGGTGCCATACCTAAGCCACCAACTAAACCAGCACATAAATCAGATAATATATCTCCGAAAAGGTTTGTTGTAACGATAACGTCAAACTGTCCAGGGTTCATTACTAATTGCATGCAACAGTTATCAACAATCATCTCTGTTGATTCAATTTCAGGGTAACGAGCAGCAACTTCACGTGCAACGGTCAAAAATAAGCCTGAGGTTGATTTTAAAATGTTAGCTTTATGCACAGCCGTTACTTTTTTACGACCTTCTTTACGCGCTGTTTCGTATGCAAATGTTAATATTTTCTCTGCGCCGTCACGAGTTACGATACTCATAGCTTCAGCTTGTGTTCCATCTTCAGAAACAACTTGGCCAGCACCAGAATACATACCTTGAGTGTTTTCTCGAACAGTTAAGATATCAATATTTTCATATCTAGCCTTAGTTCCTGTAAACGACAGTACAGGGCGTAAGTTAGCGTATAAATTAAATTGCTTACGTAACGTAACATTAATTGAGGTAAAGCCTTCACCTACTGGTGTTGTAAGTGGACCTTTTAATGTGATTTTATTTTTTTCAATAAGATCTAATGTATTTTGGGGTACTAAGTCACCATGATTTTCTAGTGCAGTTAAACCTGCATCAGCGTATTCATAGTTAAAATTACAGCCTGCTTTGTCTAATACTTTAATTGTTGCTTCAATGATGCTTGGGCCAATACCGTCGCCTGGAATAACTGTGATGGTTTGATTGGTCATATTTGTTGCCTTGTAATGGAAGATTGTTGAGTTGTAAATAACTAATATATTTTGGTTATTTTTATTTTAATGATTAATTCAGTAATTATTATTTGCTTAGTGCTGGATTGATACACCCTATTTAATATCAAACGATGATAAGCAGGTGCGCATATTATCATCGTTAAATTTTTTTAGTTATGATTCTAATCAATCTAAATAAGCACGTAGCTTAGATAACTTAATCGCTAATGTTAGGATTAAACGCTATCTCTAGCAAGATTACTTTAGTCTATAATTTATTGCTGAGTATGCTTACTACTGGTGATTTTTGATTATTTCCCAATTTTCGGGATAATTATTACCTAAGCCTATTTCTTTAAGTACGCCGTTAACAAATAATAAAAAGGTACATTCATCTTGTGTTGTTTTACCATCTGATTTTACGTGTTGTGTACGATAAAATATAACTTGAAATTTATCATCACCCACTTTTCTAGCCTCAGTAATATCTGGACTACCTAATTCAGTAATTATTTGCTCTGATGTTAATTGTTCAAGCTGTACTTTAGCAATAAATTGACGATTATACGCTTCTCTATCTTCCCAAAACATTTTTTCAGGACTATCGTCATAGAATAAAATCACTAAAACAACAAAAACACCATAAACGGCTAATGCTAGAAGAGAACGATTGATTATTTTTTTATTCATTGTTTATCTCAAGAATGTATCTGTGGTGAGTATAAATTGTTAATAAAATGATCTCCAGTGATTAAAGTACTTGATCGTAAGATGTATTACCGTTTTCTTTCTTATTTAGTGACGTGTCTAACCTAATATCTTTGAGGTTAAAGCCTAGAGGAATGTTTTGCTTTAGCGTAAGTAATTGTCGACTTAAGGCTATTTGCTCAGTGCTATTATTCAGCTTTTCTTTTATAGCGGGCTTAATCTCATCACTTTGTAAAATAGCAGCTAATGAACCGTATTGGTTTAGTAGGCTAGATGCGGTTATTTGACCTATGCCTGCAACACCAGGTATTTTGTTCGTGCTATCTCCTGTTAGTGTCCATAAGTCAATAAGTTGAGTTGGCTTGATATCAAATTTATCTTTAACGTGTTGTTCATCAAGATAACGACGATTAAAGTAATCATAAACATGAACAGTAGGACTCAATAAAGATAAAAAGCCTTTATCGGTTGAAACGATAGTAGCGTGTTGTCCATGGAGTGACATTTTAGTTGCTAGTGTTGCAATAAGATCATCTGCTTCATCTTCCTCTGAAACTAATGAGTCAACACCGAGTTGTAAAAAAGCATCTTGAATATTGGGTAGTTCATTAGCAAGATGAGGAGACATTTTTTTTCGACCTTTTTTATAACCATCATAAAGGTTATGGCGCCAACAAGGTTGGTTGCTATCAAACACGGCTAGTGCATGACTAGCCTGTTGATGATTTAATATTTTTTCTAATGCATTAGTACATGCGTTTTGAGTATTAAATAATACTTGTTTTTGCGTTTCTATTGCTAACTCATTGTCCAATTGCATTTTGCTCTGCACAAATGGACGCTCCTGAACAGCATAAATTCTTCTGATCAGGTTTAATGCGTCAATTAAAACTAAATGAGCTGGCATTTCTTATCCCTCATTAACACTATAGCAAGGAATATACTCACTGCCGGGTAGTTTCATACGTTGTTGACTGACAAAAGATGCGAGTAATTTATCCATTAAGGTCATTATTTCTTTATCACCCGAAAGTTGAAAAGGACCATGTTCTCTTATGGCTTTAATACCGCCTGATTTTACATTGCCTGCAACAATACCTGAAAATGCGCGACGTAAATTAGCGGCAAGTTCTGCAGTTTCAAGCTCATAACTGATGCTTAACCCTGACATATTTTCATGACTTGGCTCAAAGGGCTGTTGAAAGTCACTCTCAATGACTAAAGACCAGTTAAAGTGAAAAGCGTCACCTGTTTCTTTGCGGTACGCTAGTACTTGTTCTAACCCTTGCGACATTACTTGTGCGACTTGCTCAGCATCATCAATAATTATTTTATATAGTTTTTGAGCTTTTTTACCCAGTGTTGCAGCGATGAATGTGTCAATCTCAGTAAAGTAATCGCTGGCGCTACTTGGGCCCGTTAAAATAATAGGTAAAATTTGGTTGGTATTTTTTTCATTTAATAAAATGCCTAAAATATAAAGTAGCTCTTCCGCTGTACCTGCACCACCAGGAAAAATAATAATACCATGAGATATCCGAACAAAAGCTTCTAAGCGCTTTTCTATATCAGGCATAATTACTAACTCATTAACAATGGCGTTAGGTGGCTCAGCAGCAATGATGCTAGGTTCAGTTAAACCTAAATATCTACCTTCTTTATTTCGCTGTTTTGCATGACCAATTGTAGCCCCTTTCATTGGTCCTTTCATCGCACCAGGACCGCAGCCTGTACAAATATTAAAGTTTCGTAGTCCTAACTGATACCCTACCTCTTTAGTGTATTTGTATTCATTATGTTTGATTGAATGACCGCCCCAACAAGTCACTAAGCGCGGTTGAGTTTCAGGTAAAATGGCATTTGCATTGCGTAATATGCCAAAAGTTGCATCTGTTAATGTATCTGGAGTGCAATGCATATTTTGATAGCGGTTATTAATAAACAAAATATCGCGTAAAACGGCAGAAAGGTGTTCTCGTATTCCTCTAATTATTTTTCCATCTACAAAGGCGTATTTTGGCGGGTTCTTAAGGTCTAATTTGACGCCACGTTCACGTCTTAATACCTCTATTGTGAATTCTTCATGCTGCTTGTAAATAACTTCAGCATCATCAGTATGACTGCCTGCATTAAGTACAGCTAGGGAACAATTTCGATAAATATTATACAGCTCACTGGTTGATGAGCGACGCAGCTGGTCTACTTCTGCCTGAGAAAGAATGTTCATATTACCAACAGGGTTAAGCTGAGTATGCATGATAACTCCTTTGATATTGCTTAATTACAATATTCTACAAGTGATGAAGTGAGTGATTAATTATGATTTAAGATAAATCACTTGGTTTTTGCCTTGTGCTTTAGCCTTATACATGGCTTGATCTGCACGTTCGAACGCGGTGTGAATGTTGTCATTTTTAGTGATGTGAGTAAAACCCATTGATAGGGTGATATTTACTTTACTGCTTTTAAATTTAAATGGTAAATGAGCAATACAGTTATTCAACTGGTTCAACTCAGAGCTTAGCGCTGCTTCTCCCTTACCAGTGCAGATAAGTACAAACTCCTCTCCACCATAACGAGCAACAAATATATTTTTGCTGACTTTTTTCTGTAACGTATTAGCGATAACTTGTAAGGTTTTATCGCCTGCCGTATGGCCATACGTATCATTAATACGCTTGAAATCATCAATATCGATTACAACAAGTGCTAAATCAAAAGGTTTACGGTGATAGCTCACCATTTTCTTGGTAAAGTATTCATCAAATGCAGCACGATTACTTAATTTAGTTAGTGCATCTTGCATACTTTTACGTTGTTGTTCCGCTAATTTTTTTGCAAACTCTTGGCTTTGTGTTTCTAGGTCTTTAACCTTTTTTGCCATATTATCTAATTGAGTTGCTAAATTTTTCTGACTTAATTCTTCAAAGGCTGTTTTCTTTACTAAGGTTTCCGCAATACTATTTAATTTGGTATTAATATCTAGCTTTATGTTTTCTAACGACATCGCATTTTCTACAGTACTACTCATGTCCCGTAATTGATGTTGCAGCTTATCATTGATTTTTTTATTGGTGCTTTGTGATTCACTACACGTTGTTAATGTTTTTTTAACGGCCGTTTGTACAGTGGTTAACGTGTCATTAAGTGTGTTTAAAAAGTTTTTAGCGCTATCACGTTCACTTTGAAAATCAGCGACAATCACATCAAATATTTCGAGAAAACGTTTTAATACATCGTCACTCTTAGTGTCATTGATAAGTTTTTTATTTATCGCTAACAGTTCTTTTTTATGCTGTGTAGATAAGTGTAATTTACTCAGGCAAACAGATATTTGCTCAATGAGCTTAGTATTAATCGTATCATCTTTGCTATTAAGAGGTATTGCTGAAGTAGAGGCGTTCTCTTGTGAGGTATCTGCTTTAGTTCTTGAAGATTGATCATAGAGCTCTATTAGCTGACTTAGCAAAGGAATATATTGGGTGATGCTATCTTTAGTTGTCTCAGTTTCTTTTAATAGAACACGTAATTTACGTCGTAAATCAGCAGGCAAGCCACGTGATTTTTGTAAGTTTAGTCCCGCATCATTAAACTGTTTATGTAATAGTGAAATATTCTCTTCATTAATTGCCGTATGACGATTTAATAGTTTTGATATTTCAACAATTTTATTTTCGATATCAGCGATAGGTGCAGATTTAGTTAATAGTACTCTAAGTTGAGCTAAGCGATTATCTAACTCTAAGTTTACACCTTTAGATACGAGAGATAACTTGCTGATAAAAGGTATTAACAGGTTAGATTGATGACTAAAATCTTCTTCAAGTGATGTCCTAGACTCTATTGCCGCATTAAGTTTGTTCTTTAATACCTGCATTTGGCTAGCAGCAACAGTTTTTGTGTTCATATAAAAAAATAATCCTTGATAAGAAGTGATAACTTATTTTAGAAAAATATCAACTATCTAAATGTCCGTAAATGATAATTTACAACATTATCAAATAGATTGTTAGTCACAACGATATAAAATGCAAATATAAGCGCTTAATTGAGTTTTTTTTATTTTTAGTCGTTAAACTATAGCAATATCATTTACTTTTCTAAAGGAAGTTTAGTTTAATATGCCTAAATATTCATGTTTTTTATTACCGGTTAGCCGTATAACTATGGCGGTAAAAACTATTATTGTAATGCTCTTTTCGTTTCAATGTTCGACAGCTTATGCGAAAGTCTCAGTAAATATTAATATTACACAGCCGCAACACCATTATGCAGAAATATCCATAAAATATGATGAGTTGAATCAAGAAAAAGTAAATTTTCATTTACCAACTTGGCGAACTGGTCGCTACGAAATACTTAATTTAGCAAACGGTATTCGTAAATTTTCGGCAAAAGATGAAAATGGCAATCCACTCAAGTGGAATAAAATTGATAAGGATACGTGGCAGGTAGAAAATACTCTTGATAAGCAAGTTACCTTAAATTATCAGGTTTATGCCAATCAGCTAGGCCAAAGAACAAGACATATTGATGACAGCCATGCTTTCATTGATGCCTCTACTGTAGTGATGTATACCGACTCTGTTCGAAACCAACAACATAATATTTCATTGAATGTTCCTAAATCATGGAGAAGTGTTTCAGGTCTTGAATTAACAGGTGAACCTCACAATTTTATAGCAAAAAATTATGATGTACTTGTTGATTCACCTATTGAAACTGGTATCAATGAACATCACCTATTTAACGTTGAAGGACTTGATTATGAGTTAGTTATTTGGGGAAAGGGTAACTATGATAGTGCTAAAATGCTTGCTGATTTAAAAGTATTAGTACAACAAAGTAAGCATGTTTGGCAAGGTTACCCGTTTGAACGTTATGTGTTTATGGTACATGCAACGAGTGGCGCACGCGGTGCTACTGAACACTTAAATTCAACTATTATTCAACGTTCACGTTTTCAATTTTCAGACCGTAAAGATTACTTAGGTTTTATTGCAACAGCAGCACATGAATTTGTACATACGTGGAATGTTAAACAGTATCGCCCTAAAGGACTTGTTCCTTATGATTATCAACATGAAAATTATTCTACTTTACTTTGGTTAAGTGAAGGCTCTACAAGTTATTTACAAAACCAGTTGCTGCTTCGTGGTGACTTGATGACAAGCAAAGAGTTTTTAGAAGGCCTAGCTAAGCGTATTACGGGTTATCTACATAAGCCGGGTAGACAAAGCCAAACTGTGTCACAAGCGAGTTTTGATAAATGGTTAGAAGAAGGTGGAGACTATGATAAAAATCATAGTGTGAATATTTATTCTGAAGGCTTCTTAATTTCATGGTTACTTGATTTTTCAATTATTGAAAAAACTGAATTAGAAAAAAGCTATCGTGATGTTCATAATGCGTTATATCAACAATTTAAAATTCCTAAAAGCTTTGATGAAGCTGATTTAGTCGGTATTTTGAATGAAGTAACAGGGGATGATTATCAAACTTGGTGGCAAGAAAATGTTCATGGTTATGCCGACGTAGATTTTAATAAGTTGTTGGCTAAAGCTGGTTTAACGATGAGTTATGCTCAGAAAAATAAGCAGCAAGCATGGACTGGTATCAAAACTAAAGTATCTTCTAATGGTTTGAAAATATCAGCGATTGAAAAAGAAAGTCCTGCTTGGGAAGCGGGTTTAATGTTATATGACATTATTATTGCGATTGATGATTTACGTATAGCAGATAAAGATTTAAATAAACGTTTAAAAAACTTTAAGCCTAATGATCAACTCAAGGTTACATTCTTTCGTAGAGACGAACTTGTCACTCGTACGATTACTTTAGGATCTATTCCTCAGGGTAAATTAAACATTGTCCCTCTAGAGCAAGTGAATAAGAAGCAAAAAGCTTTTTTCAAGCATTGGACTGGTATGGAATTTCCTCACTAATAATAAGTTAGTAAAAACCGTATTTAATTATTTAGTTAATACGGTTTTTACTTATAACTAAATAATTCACCCTAAGCACTATATTATCTTATTGAATTATCTAATTATTGGTTACTATGAGTAAATAATTACTTTATATCATAACTATTAATTGGAGATCTTCATGCGTAGAGAAACTGCAGCCATTCATGCTGGCTATAGCCCGGAACAAACAAGTAAAGCCGTAGCGGTACCTATTTATCAAACGACAAGCTATGCTTTTGATGATACTCAGCACGGTGCTGACTTATTTGATCTTAAAGTAGAAGGCAATATATACACGCGTATAGGTAACCCAACTCAAGCTGTATTAGAGCAACGAGTTGCCACTCTAGAAGGTGGAATTGCTGGTTTGGCATTAGCATCAGGTATGGCGGCAATTACTGCGACAATTCAAACACTTGCTCGAGTAGGCGACAATATTGTTAGTATTAATAAGTTATACGGTGGAACGTATAATTTATTTGCTCACACATTACCGCAACAAGGCATTGAAGTTAGATTTGCTGCACACGATGATTTTGATTCATTAGAAAGCTTGATTGATGAAAATACTAAAGCAGTTTTTTGTGAAACTATCGGAAACCCTTCAGGCAATATTGCTGATATCGCTAAAATGGCTGAAATAGCTCATAAGCATGGCGTACCACTAGTTGTTGATAATACTGTTGCAAGTCCTGCTCTTTGTCGTCCATTTGAACATGGTGCAGATATTGTTGTACATTCATTAACTAAGTATATTGGCGGCCATGGTACTTCTATTGGCGGTATGATTGTCGATTCAGGTAATTTCCCTTGGAGTGATCATAAAGAACGTTTTGCACAACTAAATAATCCAGATCCTTCATACCATGGTGTAAGTTACACTGAAACATTTGGTGCGGCAGCATTTATAGCAAGAGCACGTGTTGTACCACTGAGAAATATGGGGGCTGCAATTTCTCCAATGAATGTATTCCAAATTTTACAAGGCTTAGAAACTCTATCTTTGAGAATGGAACGTCATTGCTTTAACACACAAAAAGTTGCTGAGTATTTAACTCAGAGCGAAAATATATCGTGGGTTAACTATTCAGGTTTAGAAACATCAAGTGATTATCAGTTAGCACAAAAATACTTACCTGAAGGTAGCAGTGGTATTTTAAGTTTTGGTATTAAAGGTGGCGAGAAAGCTGGCGCGAAATTTATTGATGCATTGAACCTTGTAGTACGTTTAGTGAATATTGGTGATGCTAAATCATTAGCCTGTCATCCTGCTTCAACAACGCATAGACAGCTTGATTCAGAAGAGTTAGCAAAAGCAGGTGTGAGTAAAGAAATGGTACGCTTATCAATTGGTATTGAACATATTGACGATATCTTAGCTGATCTTGAACAAGCACTTGCAGCAAGCCAAGCATAATTACTTGGCTTTTTGCATGATGTTTGAAGCTTAGGCTTATTGTCTAAGTGTTCTCATAAGAGGAGCATGCGATAAATGTGTGCTCCTAAATGGATTAATATCTAAGCCTCCGCGGCGGGTATAACGAGCAAACACTGTTAGCTCATCTAATTGACAATACTGCTGTAAATCGCAAAAAATTCGCTCTACGCATTGCTCATGAAATTCATTATGTTGTCTAAACGACACTAAATACTCAAGTAAAATTGCGTGATCTATTGCCTTTCCTTTGTAGTCTATATAAATACTAGCCCAGTCAGGTTGATTGGTAATTAAACAATTTGATTTTAATAAATGACTAACTAATTTTTCAGATGTATCTTCTGATGATGAGTTAACTTGTGCTTTGTTAAGTAATTCTCCCTGATAGTGATAGCTATCAATGGTAATATCTTCTTCATCAATACAGCAATAAGTTTTTTCGGCAGAAATTATGGCTAATTCAGGGCAATGCTCAACTGTAAAAAGTTTTACCTCTGCTTGTGTTTGGGCGGTAGCTGATAAGTCTTTTATTAGTACTGTTTTCACATCGTCTAAGCTAGAAAATTTACTTTGATTAAAACTATTTAAGTAGAGTTTAAAAGACTTAGATTCAACCAAGTTGGGGCTAGTACAAGGAAAACGAAACTCAGCGACAGCAACAACAGGCTTACCTTTATTGTTCAGCCACGACAACTCATAACCATACCAAACATCTTCACCAATAAAAGGTAAATGATTACTTTGTAGCGATAAGTCATCTCTATTTAAGCTTCGAGGTACCGCTTGTAATAACTTTGGGTTATATTCACTGCAATATTCAGTGCTTTTACCTAGTGTTAGGTTATCTAATTCTTTTGAGTGCTGATAAGTTGCCATAAAACTTTCTATTGTTTGCTGTATTATTTATATTATGGCTATTTTAAAGGATCTTCGTATCGATGACATCATCAAATCAATTAAATGAAAATTTAGAACAAATTCTGCAAACGTTTGCCGAGAAGTACATTGCAAACTATCAACAAACACATAATGGTTTACCTTCTATTGAAAAAGACGAAGAATGGCCTTCACCTTGTGAGCAAGGAACTAAAGAAGAAGGCACAACAGAGCTACCAGAAGTTTTTTGGCAGCCTGCTGCTATTAATGAAAATGAACAATTGAGTTTTGAAAATGTTGAATCAGCTTTAGAGCTAACTTTACATAAAGATATCAAGTCTTATTTTACTTCGTTCTATAGTGAAAGCCTTGATGCTTTATGCACTGAAGGGGGCTTGTCATTATTATTTGCTTGGAACAAAAATGATTTTGAACGCTTACAAGAAAATCTTATTGGCCATATCTTAATGAAGAGAAGGTTAAAGCAACAAGAAACTATTTTTTTTGCAGTAACCGATGAAGAAGATATTATTATATCAATGGATAATGCTACGGGAGAAATTTGGGTTGAACGGGTAGGTTGTAAACCTCACAAAAAATTGAGTGATTCATTGGCCCAATTTATCAGTCAATTAACGCCTGTAGCTAAGTAATAATGATTAGCTTTTTTGCTGCACAATTAATTGTTTAACCAACTGCTTTAACTCAATTATTTCTTGCTTCATTTGAGCTAATTCATCATTTAGACTTTGTCTAAATAAGTCTGTTTCTTTTTCACTCGTATTTTTTTTAGTTTTTTTATCTTTACTAGTATCGACACTTTCTTCAGCGAGAGAAATAAAGCTTGGATCATGTTGCCAAACTTTTAAGGTTGATATGATGACAGGTAAAGAGACTTTCTTATTAAGCTTAGATTTTATCAAGGCTACGGTGGGTTTACTTCCCTTATTAGCTAATTGGTTAGCTAAGATTAATATTTCATCATTTATTGTCATTTTGATTAAGCCTATTGTTAGATTTGCCATATTTTAGCGAATATTGCTATCAATGTCTGCTATAAAAATCATCTTTTAATATAAACTCTTTTAAAATCAAAGTGTTGATGTTTGTTTTTTATCTGGTTTATTTTTTGCTATGTAAGTTTGTATATTAATAACTTTTAAAAATAAATATAAACTGGAGTTTAAAAATGAAAAAATCATTACTTGTTTTATTGGTGGCCTTACCATTAGCAGCGACATTGTCTGGTTGCGTAATCTCCGTAAAAGATGGTGGTGTTGATCATTCCTTTATGGGCGATAGTGAAGATAGAGCGTATGAAAATCGAAAAAAAATAGCAAAGGTTCAACTGGGCTCTAGTTTTGCTGATATGCAAGAAAAGTTAGGCGTTGCAGATTTCTCTCAAACTTATACTCATAATGAAAAAACCGTACGTGTTTTATTCTACCGCACTCAACGTAAGCATAAAGATGGATTAACCACTAAAGATGAATGTACCTATTTAGAGTTTATTGATGGTGAATTAAGTCAAACAGGTAATGGTGGTGAATATAGTCAAATTACAGGTAAGTAGCTGTATAAACAGACTCACTTGACGAGTAGATAACATTTATTTAAATTAAATGTTATCTACTTTGCTGTAAGGGTAAGAAAATGACGACAACTAGACATGGTTTATCGATTGGGATAGAGCGAATAGATCAAAATGTTTTTTTAACTTTAAAGGCTACAGGTAAATTAACCCATCAAGATTATCAAGTAATTACACCCATGATTGATGCTGCTTTAAAGGAAATCTTGTTTCCTAAAATTAAAGCACTTGTTGATATTACTGAAATGCAAGGGTGGGAGCTTCGTGCGGCATGGGATGATTTTGAACTGGGCTTAAAGCACGGCTCTGAATTTGAAAAAATTGCTCTTTTTGGTAATAAGTACTGGCAAGAAATTGCAGCTAAGGTCGGATCATGGTTTGTGTCGGGTGAAATAAAATATTTTGAAGATTACCAGCAAGCACTATCTTGGCTTAACGAATAATGTTGTTTATAAAAGTATATTTATTATTTAAATGAATACTTATTTAACTAAAGCTGCGGTAGCGTTAAAACCTTTTCAAAAACTTACTTACCTGTTAGCAATTATTCTTTTTGTTAACATTTTTTATCAATTGGTTTTTTCATCTATGCCAAGTGAGGTAGAGTCTCATGAATTAAGACTAAACCTTCTTGTTATAATTTGGGTTATATTGCTAAATTTAATGATACAAATATACTCTAGTATGGCTATTGCTTCCCAGAGTCATCGTTTGGGTTTAGCTAAAATAAAAGATAAAATTTACCAAGGTTTTTTATACTTACTTTCATTTGGTTTTATCATAATTACCATGGCAGCTCTTATTGTAACATTTAAAATGATGAGACTTTAAGCGGCATTGGTGTTGAGTGAACTCTGTCTCTTATACACATCTCCGAGCCCACGAGACGTAGAGGAATCTCGTAT
>CAJXUT010000046.1 GCA_913061365.1 uncultured Colwellia sp. | reverse complement strand
TCCTCTTCGTCGGCAGCGTCAGATGTGTATAAGAGACAGACAATTCACTGTTCAACTATCTAATTGTAATTAATTTTTGATAATTGAATACTTAATATGCAGCTATATTATTTTTGCTCTGTTTGTAAGCTAAATTGTTTAATAAAATGTACGCCGTCAATCATTAATGGAAAATCTTTATTTACGGTGATCGGGGCAGCTAATTGACTTGAATAGCTTTCAAAGTTGCCTTTTTGATCAATAAAAACAGATTTATCTTTATTAAAAATCATCAAACCTTCATCAGAAGTATTGGCTATAACTCTATCTTTAGTTAAAGTTAATAAATCTGCACCATTGCTATAGTGTTTACTTTCAATATTACAGCCAAGCCAATTTTTCATCAGTGTTGGTTGTAAATCCATATGACTTGTTAAGCGGCTTACCGATTTGGTTTTTGTGTTATTTTCATTAGGTACAATCAATAAGGCAGGTTTAACGGCTAAGCGAGTATCTTTACTTTGATTACCTAAAGAGCTAATCCAAATGATATCTTTATTTTCTTTTTGTTGTTGTGCTAGTAATAAAGCATCAACAAATAACTCAAATTGATAACGATTACTTCGAGTTTTCTCGCTACTTTGTTTTGTACTTTTAAAATAAATTAAATGTAAGCCTGGCTTCTTACTATTTAATTTATTAGCAAAAACCAATGAAGATATATCTTTAAGTTCAATTTTTTCATCAAATAACTTATCAAACCATAGTGACGAAGCTTCGTCATCAGGCATTGATTCACTAATTAAAGTATAACTACTAGCTAAATTAACTTTCTTAACCGCTTGAAATAATAGAGGTTTAGTCTGTTGTGCTAAAATATCTTGTTGATAAATGTTTGGTAGTGAATAAAAAAGATTAAACCAAGTATTATTGAGTAACGCCGTATCAACATGATTATTTAACTGATAATTAGCAACACTAATGCGTTGTTCTACTTGCTTTAACTGGCGCTCATTTAACTGTTCATCAGTGAGTATTAAAAATACGGATTGAGATGTTGGGGTTGGCAAACATTGTGTATCGGTTAATTGAGGATAATTAGGGATAGTACGATTAAAAGAAAGTGGGCTTGTTTTTCTCTCAATATAATCATTAATATCAAACAAACCATACTTAGTTAGTAAGGTTTTTGCTGTTGCAGGGTAAGATAAAGGCAGTACCGTATCTTGACGTAAAATATCATAGTCTAGATTTGCATCGGCCCAAATATGAGTTACGTGGCTAAAGAAAAAAGATAACACTAAGGTAAAAATAACAAAACGGGCAAATATTGTTTTTTGTAGTTGTTTTAAGTGTTTCCAAGCATAGTTACTTAACGTGAACTCAAAACTTAAAATAATAATAGCAAGAGCGCCACTAACAAAGTAAAAAATACTATTGGTTTGTGCTATTTCTTTAATTAATTCTATAACTTGCGAACTAGAAGACGCATTTAAATGATAACCTAATCGACTATAAATAAAGCCATCAAGTATTAGTAACAGTAATCCAAAAGTGAAAATTATAGAGCCACTAGTACGAATAACCTTAGTATTTGGCCAAATCATAATCAGTGGAAATAAAATAAGCACAAAACTCATAAAGGTTAAAAACGCAATATGACTAACCCAGGTTGTTACGAGGTAAATTTGACCTAATAAAGTATCAGGTGCGGTTTCACTAAAGAGATAATATGAGGATAGGGCAATGGCGACAATAATATTAAAAAATGTGAACCAATGGCTCCAGCTGATTAAATGTAAAAGTTTTTTGCTATAGCTTTTTGTATCAAAAGAAACCATTGATTATTATTCTTCTCTGTTTTTGTCTTTAATTGTAAATACTAGTGAGTTTTTTGGATAGATTGTTTTAATGCGCGGCTAAAATTGTCTACAATAGCACTTTGCTGATCAGCAGGAATTTTACCAATTACGTTAGTAATGGTATTTCCTAAACACATTAAGGCTAAATCTGTGGTTGCTGATTCGTTTACAAGAACATCCATTAATTCTTGAATAATTTTTTCTACACGTTCATTTGAGTATTTCGATACAATGGGCATAATGACACTTAATTGCTGATGATAAATTTAATTGCCATAGTTTATCAAATGCCTGAACAATATACTAATAAAGTCACTTGAGTATTATATGAGTTTAATCATTTCAAACATTGCATTACATTTTATTTCTAAAAAAGAAGAGTCAGGGGAAGTGCTTCTGCGCTTAGGTCCTGAACAAGTTGAAATAAGCACTAAAATTACAGCATTTGTTGACGGATTACATGCCATTTACAATAGTAAAGGCAGCAAGGCCTACGGTAGTTTTACCCATATGCCTGTGATTACAAGCACTGATGATGGTAAAGCTCAACCTGCACAGTTTGTTGATTTAATGGAAAGCTACTTTAATGAGAAGCAAAGTTTTTACGATTTCAGTATTCAAGCAGCAAATAATTTAAAAAATGAAATTGAAAAGTACGATATAGAAGAAACCGGTTATCTTATTGTTTGCCACTATGAATATATGGGTGGTCGTTTTTTATTGGTTGGTGTTATTCCTGTTTCTGAACATTATAGTGTTGACGGTGAGTTAAATATTTCTGCTGATCAGCATTTAGATACTAATAAATTGCAATTAGCGGCACGTATTGATTTATTTGATTACCAACAGAATGCCAGTGGTAATCGTTATATTTCGTTTATTAAAGGTCGTGCCGGTCGTAAAGTTTCAGATTTCTTTTTAGACTTTTTAGGTTGTGAAGAAGGATTAAACTCAAAAGAGCAAACACAAACGTTAGTGCAAGCCGTTGAAGATTATGTTTCTGTAAACCAATTAGATGCCGACGAGAAACAACAAACTCGAAAAGAATTGCTGAGTTATTGTAAAGAACAAAAATCAATTTCTCAGGATGTTTCAATACAAGAAGTTGGTAAAGTTATTGGTCATACTACAACTGATGCTAATGGCCAAAGCCAAGACTTTTATCAGTTTTGCCAGCAGCAGTCATATCCTATAGAAGAGTCATTTCCTCATGACCAAACAGTAGTTAATAAAATAACTAAATATTCAGGCTATGGTAATGGTATTAGTTTAAGTTTTGAGCGTAGTCACTTTGGTCAAGATGTCGTTTATAATCCGCATAATGACTCAATTACACTTTATAAAATACCACCAAACTTGAAAGAGCAATTACAAGCATTACTTGCTAGTGCACAAAACAAAAATGATGAAGAAACATCGTAATAATAACGTATCAACCACCAATAGTGGTTACGCGTTACATGAAGATTTCTTTATTTAAGTTAAAATATCAAAGGGTTATATTTAAAGTTTAATAATAACCTTAAAATTAATATTATTGGAATTAGACAGAATGAGCGATCAAATAAATACCTTAACAATTACTAGACCTGATGATTGGCATGTACATTTACGTGACGGTGAAGTGTTAAATAACACAGTTCCTGATATCAGCCGCTATTTTGGCCGAGCTATAGTAATGCCGAATTTGGTTCCACCAGTTACAAATACAGAACTTGCAAAAAGTTACTATGATCGCATTATGGCTGCCTCACCGAGCAAGCATTTTGAACCATTAATGGTGCTTTATTTAACTGACAATACCAGTGCTCAAGATATTATTGAAGCTAAAGAATCTGGCATTGTTTATGCTGCCAAATTGTATCCTGCTGGTGCAACAACCAACTCATCTTCTGGTGTTACAGATATTAGTAAATTAGAACCTGTATTTGCAGCAATGCAAAGTGTCGGTATGCCTTTATTAATACATGGCGAAGTGACAACAGAAGACATTGATATTTTTGATCGTGAGCAACGCTTTATAGATACAATATTAGTTCCGTTAGTTGCCGATTATCCTGATTTAAAAGTTGTTTTAGAACATATCACAACAAAAAATGCCGTTGATTTTGTAGAAAGTGCAGGAAAAAATGTTGCTGCAACAATAACAGTTCACCACTTATTATATAATCGTAATCATATGTTAGTAGGTGGTATTCGTCCTCATTATTTCTGTTTGCCTATTTTAAAGCGCAATATCCATCAACAAGCACTTATTGCTGCTGCAACAAGTGGTAGTGAAAAGTTCTTTTTAGGAACAGATTCAGCTCCTCACGCACAACATGCGAAAGAATCAAGTTGTGGTTGTGCAGGTTGTTATACAGCACACGCTGCAATAGAACTCTATGCAGAAGTGTTTGAGCAAGAAAATGCTCTAGATAAATTAGAAGCTTTTGCTAGTTTAAATGGTCCTGCTTTTTACCAATTGCCTGTTAATGAAGATAAAATCACGCTTGTGAAGAAAAGTTGGTCAGTTCCTGCAACATTAAGCTTTGGTAATGATGTTGTTGTTCCAATTCGTGGTGACGATAGTATTGCTTGGCAAGTTAACGATTAAGTAAACCCGTTTTAAGGAAAGAAATGCAATTATTTGTAAATGATTTAACCGTGATCGATTTCTCTTACGTTTGTAAAGAGCGTGGAATTGTAGGTGAAAGCTGGATTGTTGATGTACTACTTGACGGTGCATTAAATGAACAGTCTATGGTGTTAGATTTTGCTATTGTTAAAAAGCAAATTAAGGCAATTATTGACGATGCGGTTGATCACAAACTGTTACTACCAATGCAAGCTGATGAAGTCACATTGGCTGACTCACCTCATCACCTAAATCATAAAACCCTTGATTATATAAGTGATCGTACAAGTTACTATTTACAGTCACCACAATGTGCATTCGCGCAATTAGACTGTTCAGCCATTACAATTGATTCTGTCACTGAGCATTTAAATGCCATTATTATGGCTGAGTTACCTGAAAATGTAATGGGGTTAACGTTAGTATTACGCCCTGAAAATATTTTAAGCGATTATTACCACTATACTCATGGACTAAAGCTTCATGATGGTAATTGTCAGAGAATTGCCCATGGGCATCGCTCTAAAATACAAATTTTTCTTGATGATGAAAAAGACGTTCAACTAGAGCATCAATGGTGTCAACGCTGGCAAGATATCTATATTGCCAGTGAATGTGATCGCATAAATCAAGACTGTATTGAACTTTCAACAACGGCTATAAACAATTTAACACCCGATCACCAATATTTCAGTTACACCGCGCCGCAAGGTCGATTTGATATTGCTGTAGAAAGTAAAGTGCTTGATGTGGTTGATTGCGATTCGACAGTTGAACTACTTGCTGATTTTATTGCAAGACAGCTGAAAAAAGATTTTCCAAATAAAGTTGTTAAAGTAATAGCGTATGAAGGCGTTGCTAAAGGAGCTATTGTCAGTGTTTAAACTAAGAAAATTATGTACATTGCTTATTGTCAGTTTAAGTACTTTACCTGTTGTTAGTGCACAGGCAGAAATAAAGCTTTCTGGTGAAATAAAGCAGGGCGGTTTAATCATTGGTAAAACAGATCAACATAATGTAGTGATGCTTAATGAAAAACAGTTAACTGTATCTCCTCAAGGTGACTATGTTTTTGCTTTTTCTCGTGATGATAAAAAGAAATATACACTAACTGTTACTTCGCCAACAGGTAATATCGAAAAGCAAACTTTTACCCCTGCACCACGTGAGTATAAAATATCTCGTGTTGAAGGAATTAGTAAGAAGATTATGAACCCGAACAAAAAAGCCAATGTTCGAGCAAAGCAAGATCGCGCGGCAATTGTGAAAGTACGTAAAATTTCCAGTAATTTAACTGCTTTCTCTCAAGGCTTTGTTGCGCCTAGAAACTCAAGAATAACAGGAGTTTATGGTAGCCAACGTTTTTATAATGGTGTACCTAAAAATCCACACTTTGGTGTCGATTATGCCGGAAAAATTGGCGCACCGGTAAAAGCTCCTGCAAGTGGCACAGTGTTATTATGGGTACCTGATATGTTTTATTCTGGCGGTACGTTAATCATAGATCACGGTCATGGTATTACTTCAAACTTTCTTCACTTAAGTGCTTCTATGGTAAAAGCTGGTGATAAAGTTAAACAAGGACAAGTCATTGCTAAAGTTGGTAACTCAGGTAGAGTCACAGGGCCTCATTTAGATTGGCGTATGAATTGGCACAATGTACGATTTGATCCGCAATTAGCCATGAAAGTTAATCCAATTAAATAATCTATAAAATAAAGACTTAGCAGAGTTACTGTGAAGTTTTTATTTAACACTCTTTATATTTAAAATATTGCATATCAAACAAGCAAGAGAAGTTAATTCTCTCGCTTGTTTATTCTATTCTTCTAAGGACACTGCATGGCTGAGCAAGGCTATTCACTACTGCGCATTATTATTATTGACAGTTTTTGGCAAGGGCAAGTTAACGAGCTTGATTTAACGGGTCATACCCAACTTGAAGGCACGAACGGCGCAGGTAAAACCTCATTAATGCGCTTATTGCCACTTTTTTACGGTATGAGACCAAGCGATATTGTCAGTAAAGTAGATCAAGCAAAAAACTTTGCAGATTTTTACTTACCGCGCGAATCCAGTATTTTAGTTTACGAATATGCCAGACCCTTTGGTCAAAAGTGCCAAGTACTAGCAACAAGTGATGGTAGAGGTGTGCACTTTAAGTTTATTGATGCTGAATATGATAGTCAGTATTATATTGCTAGTACTAAGGCTAGCAAAGCCAAGCCATTTACGATCAGTGAAATAGAAAAGAATTATCGTAATATAGGCAAAGAAAGCTCTAAGTTTTTAGGCATAGATAAGTATCGTCAAGTTATTCAAAACCTACGCAGTGGTAAAAAACACAAAGAAATAAGAGTGTTACAAAATCGTTTTTCTTTTAGTGATCAAGCATGCCCGCATATTGATAAAGTAATCAATGGCACCATAGAAAAGAATTTAGATTTTGAAGCCGTTAAACGCATGTTAGTGGCTATTGCTAGTGATCATCTTGCTCGTAATACTAGTGATGAAAAAGAACAACTTAGTTTAAATAAAGCTGATATTACTCATTGGTTAGCTGATATCCAGGCCAGTCGCGCAATTAAAAAAGTGGCTGATAAAATTTCAGTTTGGCAAAATGATTTCAGCGAATTTTCAAGTCTAGTTAATAAGTTACAGCATCTTCATGCTGAAACACTCGCACATCAAGAGCGCCTTGAAGTAAAGCAGCAACAACGAGATGAGCTTAAAAAAAGCAGTATTGAAACTCGCAGTAAGCTCGAGTCTGAATTAGCGATTACCGTAGAGCAATATCAAAAAGCCAAATCTGATCTAAATGCTAAAATTGAAGCCGACTTAAGTAAAATTGAATTACTTGATGACGACAAATTTAACTATGACGATGACGATGCCAGTAGTTATCAAATAAAGGCAGATCAAGCGCCGCAAATTCAAGCAGAGCTTAATGAAGTTATTGCCGTTATTGATGCTTTTGAAGGTGAAATTACTAAACTAGGTCAAAAGTTTGATAAGCTGGTTCAAAAAATTGAAGTAGATAAGCTTAAAGGAATAAGCACCAATAAAGAAAAATCATCACTTATTACTAGCGAATCAAATACCCAATTAGCGCATATAAATGAGGTGTTTCATCAACAAGAACAATCGCTTAATGCTCAACTTCATAAAGAAGATTTAAAATTACAAAAAAATAAGCAACATTTACAGCATCAATTAAGTACAGCCCAACAACAGTTAGCTCTGCCAATTATACCAGCACAATTAACAAGTGATATTGAAGACAATGTTCTAGCATTAACGCAGGCACAGCATAGTTATAATCAATTACTGCAACAAGAGTCAACATTGCAAAAACAGCAATATCAATTAGACAAGCAGCAAGATAAGCAATTACAACTACGCAGTGAGGCGAATCGTTACCTAGAGCAATTACGACAAGATTATCATCAAGTTGAATTACAGCTATTACCACAAGCTGACTCGTTACATCATTACTTAATCAATGAACCTCAAGCAGCTGATTGGCAAAATACAATTGGTCGTTTACTGACAACAGAGCAACTTTCACGTACTGACTTAAACCCACAGTGGTTAGAAAGTAACGATGCTCCAGCCAGTCTTTATGGTTTATTGATAGACTTACAGCAACTGCCTTGCGACGATTCTTTATTTTTAGACGAAGCTCAGCTAAGAGAAAAACGCCAAGTAATAGAAACAAAGTTACAAACGCAAATAGACAAAATCACTCATGTTGATGAGCAATTAAAATCTTTAGCTAAAGAAATTAATCAGCTAAAAGTAACTGTTTCCAAACACGAACAAAGTGTAAATCAGAAAAAATTAACTATGGGCCAATTGCAAACGCAACAAGAAAGCCTAGTCGTTAAAAAACAATTAGCCATTAAGGCACATCGTCAAACTATAGAGTCACAAATACAGAGCGTTAATCAACAGGCAAAAGCGTTAGATAAGAAACAGCAAAGCTTTGAAGAAAACAAAGCAGAACAATTACACGAATTGACTAATGATAAATTAGAAAAGTGCATGGTAGTTGAAAGTGATAGAGATAATCAGATAACACTACTATCTGAACAACTCGCGACATTAAAAGCCAATGCTAAGCTACGCACCAGCGAACTTAAAAAACAACAAGCTATTGATATTGAACACCTTAATCCTGAAGGAGAAGTAGATAAAAGTATTGCCAAGCGAGCGCAACTAGAGATAAATCTACAGCAATGTGCAGTGTTCGCTCAAAAAGCTCGTGACTACCAAAGTTTTATTAATGATCGTTATTGTCATCGTGATGCCTTAGTTGAAGAAAACCAAAATAGAAAAATCATCAAGCGTAATCTAGAGTCTAACTTTGAAGACAGTAATATTGAGCTGACGGCAAAAATTAATGACTTAAAACTGTTAATCAGAAAAAATAATCAAGAAAAACAAGCTACTGATGACTTACTCGTTCAACTCAATGACAATAAACGTTTATGTGAAATGTCAGCAATTGTTAGCGAATTATCTGAGCAAGAGCCGATAAACCAAGCCGATCTAACCGTAAGTTTTTGTCATGATTTTCATCAGCAATTTAAAACCATTGAAAAACGTTTGTCTACGCAATTAAATACCTTTAGTGAACGCTTTAGAAAAGATCATTCTGGCAGTGAGCTTTTTGAAAACTGGCAAAAACTATTGCTTGATAACGACAGTTATTCAGGTGCAAAAGCATTATTCAAGTATCGTGAGCCCATTAGCGAATTATTAAACAGTGCCGAGCAAAAACAGCAAAGTACTTATCAACTCGTTACCGTTAATGCCACCATGATTAATGAGTTTTATCAGCACATAGAAAACTTTGGTCGTCGCATAAAACAAATTGGTAAACGATTATCAACTAAAGTGACCGCGTTAGCGCATTTTGAAGCCCTAGCCGATATCAGTGTAACCACGGTAATGAAACAAGAAGAGTTAGATTACTGGGGGCCTTTACAAAAATTTGCTGAAGTATTTGAATTATATAAAGACCAATTACGTGATGGTTTGGGTGATGTTCCTGACGATTTAGTGTTTGCTATGCAGAAATTAGCGAGTTACTTACCTAACGAAGGTTTTGTTTTAGCGCACAATAACTTGTTTGATCTAGAATTTACCATTGTTGAAAAAGGACAAGTAAAACAGGCACGTAATGCGAAACAACTAAAAAAAGTGAGTTCAACAGGCTTATCTTATCTCGCGATGTTGTCTTTATTTGCTGGTTTATTAGCAATGTTACGTGGCGAAAGTAAACATGCGAGCCAAATAATCCTGCCAGTAGATGAACTTGGAGAATTGGCTGCTGAAAATATTGATTTGTTATTACAAATGTTTAATGACAACCATATCAGTATGTTGTCTGCATCACCATCAACAGACCGCCATATTTTGTCCTTATATCACCGTCATTATAAGTTAAAAGATAACAAAATTTATCATGCCGATATTCCGCAATCTCGCTTAGACGAATTGCTCGCACAACGTAATAAAGCCACGCCAAATACACAAACTGATAAAACAGGGGAGCCAAGTCATGTTTAAAGAAAGTATTCAAAAGCTACTTTGTGGCGCAGTTATCTGTCAAACGGCACACGAAGCTGAATATCTATACTTAAAAGCTGAAAGTCATAATGACAAGGTGAATGATTTTTTAGCCAACTTAGATAGAAAGTTAACCTATCTTGATAGCGCCGATGCCTATTACTGTACGTTTAATCAGGTTGATGAAAATAACCACCACGAACTCAGTATTTTATTTACTGACATGCGCAGTACTTTTAGGCCTTTAGTCGAATTTTTAGATTTACTGTTAACGGCAACGCAAGCTGATTTACCTATTCGTGCTAAGTCAGTGTTAAATATTAATGAGCTTTTTGAACCCTTTGAGCATGATCAAACATTGAGTGAGCAATTACGTAGACTCACTTCGATAAAACCGTTTAAAACCAATAAAACTGAAACCCGTGAGCAATTAGTCATGGTATTTCAAAAGCTCGAAGAAATGCAGTATTTTGTTCGTAAAAATAGCGGCAGCAGTCGATATTATGCCACTGCAAGGTTTGACTTAATTTATTTGCTCATTGAGTTCTTAAATGATGCTGAGCTTATAAGTTTACCAGAGCAAGAAAAAAGCCAACAAGATGAGTTACTGTTCTAATGGCTGGTTTTGATTCTAATCAAGTAGCAAGCTTACTTAGACAAATTGGTGCGTACAATGACTTGCTGGCTAATGCTTACGTTTATGGCTCAATAGCAAGTGATGATCAAGATGCGAACACGCTTAGTTTGTTACATAAATCAGGCTTGATCAGACCTGATGATTCGCCTGGTGAATATCGAGTAACTACCGATCTTAAGCGCATGCTAAATCGATTAATGCGTAAGCAATCAAGTTATCGACAGCTTACCGATATGGGTAAAGTCATTGATGCTATTGATGAAGTAGTCATCGATTATCAACTGGCGATTACTTCTAAAGAACAAGAAGATGCCGAGTATTATCTCGATCAACTTGATGATTTACTTTATGAAACAAAAGATAGTTTAAACAATAATTTAGACACAATGCATTTTGCTATTGTCAGCCAGTTTGGTTTTGTCAGTAGCTTGTCCAATAAAATTAGGCAAAATGAGCGTTACTTATCTCATGCACAAAAACTGTTGAACGAGTTACAACAGATAGACCCGCATGACTGTTATGAATGGCTCGAGTGGCTAGCATGCCCAAATGAATTTGCTCGTAAAATTACCAGTTTTGTTTATTGGTATAATCAAATATTGCCGAAATTGCGTTTGATTATTGATAACATGCGCATAAGTTTGTTTCGCTTACGTCGTGATGAAAAACAAGCTAGCCAATTGCGTAATATGGCGCGATTTTTACGTAAGCATCCAGAGTTTACCCTAGATGAAAACCTGTATGAGCTGCCTAGTTTACCCGATACACTAAAATACGCGCCACCAATGCCTCTTAAAAGTTATGTGGATACCAAACAGACAGCTATAGAACAACCTTTACTTGAGTTAGTTCAATCTCTGCGAAAACAAAGTATTGTTACACCGATTAAAGCACGAGAAACCAGCGAAGTTAGTGTAAAACCAATTGAAAGAATTGCTGCTGAAGAAGACTTTTTTGAGCAACAAACTGAATTACTATTTGAACGTGTGATCATTAATAACAGTGCAATTTCAGCATTAAGTTTTTACCAAGAGCAACAAAATAGCTGGTTAGAGCAATCACAAATCATTGCACCCAAAGCTTGGATTGAATTAGTCTTTAGTTGTTATTGTAAATTAACCATTGCTCAACAAAGTGCGTTGAATATCAAAATGAAAGGTGTTGCCATAAGTGGCACTACAGATAATTATCGCTACAGTGATGTAGCTATCGAATTGAGCTCTGAATTACAAACAGCGTTAAGTGCATAGTAAATTTAGCAGAAAACCACACTAAGCTCCTTTCATAATATAACGCTGTGTGGCCTAGTCGTAAAGGAATGCAAAAATAGAAATAAAATTGCGATGGAGTTATCTGGTAATGAGCAAGAATGGTATAAGCAGGGTGATTTTCAATGGTAGGATTAAAAACAAAAAACGCCGCATAGTTAGGATATGCGGCGCTTAATGACGACAGACTTAATTAAGCCGTAGCTGTTTGCAAGCTATCCGCTTTTTTCCCACGCTTTTCATCTAGCTTAAGGTGAATACTTGTACCAACATATCCAGCAACAATACCACCAATGACCGCAAAGAATATTGCCATCAATACAGTACTTGCATCATTGAAAGCAAAAGGAGCTAATAAACCAGGAATTGGTGCAGCAGTACCTGGAGCATTATTAATAATGTTGAAATAAACTGCAGCTAAGCCAGCAAAAGCACCGCCGAAGAAGTTACATGAATAAATTTTAAAAGCATTGCGAGTAACAATGTCTGCTTGGGTCAAAGGCTCAAGCATGATAGCAACAACTTTATTGTTATCGCCTAATTTTAAGCGCTTCATTAGAATGCCATTGGTAAATGAACCACCAACACAAGCCAATGCTGCAATACCCATAGGTAATCCAGTTAAACCAAGAATTGCAGTTAATGCCATTGAACTTAATGGTGATGTACAAATCATTTTAATTAAGCCACCTAGTACAAAACCCATCACATAAGGTGAAGCCGTAGTAGCGCCTGTTATAGCCGTACCAATAATTGCCATAATATTCCCAACTACTGGGCCACAGGCATGAGCTATCATATAAGCAATAGGAGCTAAAACTAATGCACCAACAATAATGTCAATTCCTTCAGGAAGATGTTTTTCTATTGCATCGGCAATAAATGAACAAAGATAGCCAGCTATAAAACCTGCCAAAATGCCCGTACCCTTTGTCGCAATAGCAGCAACGATAGCAAACACGGGGTTAACACCTAACGCAAGTGCAACAAGTGCAGCAGCAGCAGGACCACCCATAGAACCAGCCGCTAAGCCTGTTTCTCTTAGCATTCCAATTCCGAAAAAGTCACCTGATATATAGGCATGAACAGCCTCAACAAGAAAGCTTGCAACAGCAGCAGAGGCAAGGCCCCCCATTGCTAAAGTACCTTTAGGCGCGTAACGGCTGAATAGTGAAAATGCTGTTAATGCAGCAAGAAGTAGGGATATACCCTTTATTAATTCCATAAAAATCTCTCATAGTGAACGCAAATGAATCGATTAAATTCAGTTTTAATTACTAGGCCAACCCCTTGCAATCTTTCTTATATGGTATGTAGCAAGTTGAAACGCCCTTAAAACTCGAGTTATTCGATTCGGCTGAATAATTTCGAGTTCATTATTCACGATTCTAAATTATAAAACTTGACTAAAAACAATAAAAATCCATTAAAATAGAATAAATGAGCTTTTAGTGAATTATATTTCCCATAGGAAACTGGCGTGTTGACTACAAATTTATTCAATTTAAAATACAAAATCTGCCTGATATTTTAAGTGCTTTTAATTTAAGTACTTGTTTTTATGTGATATAAAAGTAGCATGAGATATATTCATAGATTTCAGATACAAGGAGCGCAGGGTGTATAAAGGAAAATTAACAAACTGGAAAGATGATAAAGGATTTGGTTTTATTCAATCAAGCGAACTTAATCAAGATACGTTTATTCATATATCTACCTTAAAAAAAATGAGTAGAAAACCTAAAGTTGGTGATTTCATCTATTTTGAAGTTGAAAAGCAAACTAATGGCAAATACAGAGCGATTAATTGCCGAATTGAAGGTGTTGCTGCTAAAACGATAAACAAGCATAAGCCACGTATTCATAAAAATAGTTCAACGCCTAAAAACAAAGTAATATTTTTATTAGCTGTAATCGCTATTAGTGCTTTTGGCTATCAACGGCTAAGCTCATCGTTAACCACTTCGCCAAATCAGTATGTGCCTAGCGCTATAACACCCAATAATCCAGTTTCAGATACCAAATCACGGTTTTCATGTGATGGCAGGCAATACTGTAGTCAAATGACATCACGATCAGAAGCTGAATATTTTATTAATCATTGTCCCAATACAAAAATGGATGGTGATAAGGATGGAGTGCCTTGTGAGAATGATTCACGATTTTAATGATATATAGTTTATTACAAACAATATATTTTAAGGCAAGGATAATAATGTCAGACTACTTTTAATTTTATACAGTTAGTATGGCATGTGAAATGAAGAAAGTTTTAGTTTTAATATTCATAATAATTTTATTTATTTTTTATCAGTATGGTAGAAGTATTTGGTATCCAGTTTTGGTTAAATATACAGGTAATAAAAAAACAGTAACAGAAGTTATTAATACGCTTGATGATGAAGTAAGTTCAAAACTGTCACTACTATTTCTTACGAAAGGAATTGCTTTTCCACCAAAAAAACTATCTCTAATTGCTTTTAAAGATTCAAAAAAATTAGAAATATGGGCATCAAATATAGATAATAATTTTAAATTGATAACGAGTTATAAAATCAAAGCCGCAAGTGGTTCTTTAGGTCCTAAGCTGATTGAAGGTGACCGACAAGTACCTGAAGGCATTTATAAAATAGAAGGTTTTAATCCTAACAGCTCTTATCATTTGTCTATGAAATTGAATTACCCGAATACTTTTGATTTAGTTCATGCTAAAAATGAGAGCAGAGCATCTCCAGGTACCAATATATTCATACATGGTCGTTCAGCTTCTATTGGATGTTTGGCTATGGGCGACTCAGTTATTGAAAAACTTTTTGTGCTTGTTTATAAAACTGGTTTATCAAATACTAGCGTGATTATTTCACCTACAAACCCATCAGTAAATAAACTGGAAGCTCCAATAGGAGCACCTGTATGGGTTAATGTGCTATACAAAAACATTCGAAATCAATATGACAAGATAACTAAAAACAAAACCAGTAATCCTAGTGGAATTTAAAACAGTTGGTAAGGTTTTGCTCTGCGATCTATGACCTTTGATGGGAGTAGCACAAAAATGAATAGTATAGACAAGCCAAATTTAACGAGGATAAAAGTTAGGATTGAAACAGGTATAATGGAAGATGATCAAGCATTTCTTGAGTTGCGCTACAATAGCGAACCTAAGGATAATGCAGGGTTAAGTATTCAAATTAGAGTAAATAGCCTTGATGATGTTATGAAAAAGATCAAAAGTAATATAAAGTTTTCAGAACCCGTTGTACGGCCTTGGAGTAGTAAATACTTATATTTATTAGATCCATCAAGAGTCACTGTCATTTTATATAAAGGAAAACTCTAGCTGTTAAGTAATAAACAACAATTTACTGTGTCCATTTCTAAACGTTCATTTATTCCTTAATGGGCTGTTAATAAACCTCAGTTTTTATGGTTTTATGTTATGAATAATTTATTTAAATATGTATCCGCAATAAACAATTATTCTGTGAATAAATTAATTATTGAACGAAGTGTTATAGAATAATTAATTGAAGATGATGGAATAGTTACTCAATATAGCGAGCAAATAGTTAAATTTAAAAATGGGGTAACTATAAAACAAAGTATTGAAAAGGATATTGGATCTTCGAATACCGAAGTCGTTTGCGAAGAATCTTTCATCAATTATGAAGTTTTATTTGAGCCTTCAAATTATGACATTACGCCTAAACGAAAATCTTTTATTAATCATTGCCAAGAAATATTTTGGATTAAAATAAGTGCAGCGCAAAACGAAAGCATATGATGCAATTCAGGTTTAGCTGACCATTGCCACTGTACTAAACCAAGTCACTTTAAAATTAGAGTTACCATTCTTGGTGAAATTTAGAATAAGGATAGATATGACCGATTTATTTGAACAAATTCAACCCTCCGTTACATACGATGATGTTGAGTGGAAGGCGAGAGTTGATTTAGCATTATGCTATAGGCTAGTTGATTATTATGGATGGACGACTCAAGTTTACAATCATATTTATTTAAGAATTCCAGGCACTAACCATATTTTAATCAATGCATTTGGCTTAATGTATAGTGAAATTAAACCTTCAAATCTTGTAAAAATTGATTTAGATGGGAATAAAGTTGATGATAGCCCTTATCCAGTTAATAAAGCTGGATTTATTATCCACTCAGCAATTCACAAAGCAAGACATGATTTAAATTGTGTTATGCACACTCATAACCCTGAGACACAAGCAGTAAGTGCACTTAAATGTGGATTCATTCCCTTAATGCAAGAAGCATATCAATTTCACGAAAGAATTGGTTACCATCATTTTGAAGGTATTGTGTTAAATGATAGCGAACAAGAAAGACTGGTTAACGTAATGGGTGAAAAAAATCATACATTAATGCTTCATAATCATGGTGTTGTTACCACTGGTGATAGTGTTGCTTCAGCATTTGTAAGAATGTATCAGTTAATTCAAGGTTGTATGGTACAAATTAAAGCAATGAGTACAGGACAAGAAATTATTCAAGCTAGTACTGACGTCATGATTAAAACACGACATCAATTTGAAGGTGGAGAGGCTCAAGCAGGGGCAGAAGTTAGACTGCCTGAATGGCCAGCTTATTATCGAATGATGACAAGAGTTGACCCTACTTGGGATAAATAGCAGTTGGTTTTTTCCTTATTTTAGCCAACATATTTTTTGTCTCTTAACGAGGCGTTAAACACCAACACTACAAATGTTCAGTACTGCTATCAATACCTTTGTAGTGCATATTTTCAAATCAATTCATGTGGATGTAGAACTATGAAATTTAGGTGTACCTTTTTCTTGCTGAGTTTAATCGTTACTATTACTGGATGCTCTAATCCAAATACAAACTCCAATAAAACAGAGTCTGTGTCTACTATAGAAAATTCAGAAACTGTACAGTCAATATCAGGCAAAGTTATTGAAGAAATTAGGCAGGGGAGAGATGGAACAGTATGGAACTTTGTTAGTGATACTGGTGTGTCTTACTCTTTGATAATAAGTATCCCAAACTTGGGCCCTATTGAAAGTCAAAATATTCATTATGTTAAACCTGGTAACAAGCTTACAATTACAGGTGATGTATACAATATTGGAAGTGAACAACGACTGCTTGCAACAAGAATAAAAGCTTCACTTTAGAAGTTAACACGTGTAACAATAAATCAAAGGGACGTCTTCGACGACCCTTATTTTGGCGTTAGCATACTTAAGGATATTGTGATGTTTCCGATAGAAGTTTGGATTACATATACACTGGCGTGTTTACTTTTAGTTGTATCGCCGGGACCCGATAATATTTTGGCAATTGGTCGTGGTTTAAGCCAAGGTAAGCTTGCTGCGTGCTTCTCTGGAGCAGCCTCAGGAATGGGGATTTTATTTCATATATTAACGGCTACATTTGGACTTACATTATTAATACAAACTTCAGAGTTAGCTTTTATTATTGTAAAGTTAGTAGGTTCCGGATACTTGATTTGGTTAGGTATTAAAGTATTAAGATCTCGTAGTCTTATAAATTTAACTCCAACTGAAAAACAACCACTTACTAGTATCTTAACAACAGGGTTTTTATCTGCTGCACTTAACCCGAAGCCAGGGATGTTTGTGCTTGCATTTATTCCACAATTTGTTAATCCTGAACTCGGTTCAGTTACAATACAAATGATTGTATACGGTATGTGGTTTGCTTTGTTAACGGCTGTAGGTTTTGCGTTAATGGGAATTTTTGCATCTCATTTAGCTGGTTGGCTTCACAAAAAACCTAAAGTTATAAGTGCCTTAAATATTAGTGCAGGTTTAACTTTTATCACATCAGGTTTAGCTGTAGCGGCTTTAAAGCAGCGATAGTGTACACGAATGCTAACAAACAATTATAAACAAGGACAAAAAATTGTTGGTTTTTTCTCCTGCGTCGCTAACTTTAACCAACAATTTTTTGCCTGTTAATGTGGGCGTTAGGTTGTTTAAGTGGGTCAATTATAAAACGGAGATTTAAGTGTCAAAAAAATTACTGAAATTAAAAATATTGTTGTTAGTTTTAATATGTGTAAATGCTTGTAAAAGTATTGAGCAAGAAGTTAAAACTAGTAAAGTTATTAAGCCAGCATCTGAAAGGATGAAAGAATATAGGGCTAATTCTTCGAAATTAAAATCTCGATGTCCAGATAACAGCAATATGGATAAATCAATTAAACAACAGCTTATTTCTATTAAAAGGGTTACGCCTCACTATCCATCTTCTGCTGGGCGTTTAGCTATAGAAGGCTTTGTAACTATGGAGTTTGATTTAGAACAACCAAAATTACCATTACACTTAAGAGGGGAAGAAGTTCCTGATATATTTAAAGAGCAATTATTAGAGCTTTCAAATTCACCAAAAGCAGTTCCAGTAAATATTAATGTAATAGATCATTATCCAAACAGAACGTTTGATCACTCTGCGAAAATAGCATTACAACAATGGGTATATGAAACCCATAATAAAGAAAAACTGATTCCTAGAAAATGTATGAAGGTAACTTTAGACTTTTTAATGGGTCCCTAAATACAACCTAACAAGTTACTCAAACGTACAAGGAAGGTTTGCACATGAATTTACAGTTTAAGTCAACATTATCTACATTGATTATTATTCTAACCAATGGTTGTAGTTCTTATGGTACTGAAGATTATGGAGAACCTGGTGTTAGTAGAAAAGTATCTTCATGTGTAAATATGGAACCAGCTCAAGAGATGAAGTGTAAGGAAAGAGAAGAGAGCCTACTAATAAGGTTGGGCGCAGATAAAAATTGTAATCATCCATATGAGTATGAAAGAAATAGATGTAGAAGTGAACAAGCAAAAAAACAAAAGGCACTCAACGAATCTCTTAAAAAACACACCGGTAAATAGTACGTATAACAAGCTATTCAAGTGGGACAAATAACAGTTGGTTTTTGATATCTCATCAATTACTTTTTAAACAAAAATAATTGATCGTTAAAAAACAATTTACGTTTTCAACATTTACT
>CAJXUT010000045.1 GCA_913061365.1 uncultured Colwellia sp. | reverse complement strand
GAGATTCCTCTACGTCTCGTGGGCTCGGAGATGTGTATAAGAGACAGATATAATAATTACGATTTTTACATACCTAGCTTTAGCTTTAATTGCTCAATCTTCGTTATGTAGGTAATCTAATAAAACTAATCATAATAAAAGTAAGCAGGAACATCAGATGCAAATAACTCCCTCAGCAAACCTTTCAGGTTTAATGAAAATCATCCCAGCATCTAAATTTCAATTAACACCTATTTTTGAAGCCATCACTAACTCGATAGAATCAATAGCAACACTTTCGAATAGCGAAGATAGTAAAATTGAGATTTGTTTACACTTTAATGATCAAGATAAAGATCATCTACTTATTGAAAAGGTTAGTATCGAAGATAATGGAGCTGGCTTTAACGATGTTGCGCTATCAAGGTTTAAAGAAATATTAGACTCTAGCAAAGGACACAATAATAGAGGTACAGGCAGACTTCAATTTTTTCATAGGTTTGAAGAAATATCTATTGATAGTAATTATGTTGAAAATAATGAATGGCAAAGTAGAAACTTTAAATGCAATAAACAACATTTTATATATGGTAGTGAAATTGCTAAGCCATCAAATGTAAAGGCTCATTTGACTCATATTTGTATGTACGGTTTTTGTGCACAAAAAGGAGATAATGAATTTTTTAGTAAGCTAACTTTCGAGAAATTTACTGCCTTAATACGCGCACAATTTGCACTTAGAGCATACCTTGAAGGAGCAAAAGGGAGTGTGATGCCTACATTGATTCTTAAATTTAAGTATCAAGTAGAGAAGTTAGTACAACAAACAGTAATTAAGCCAGAAGATTTTCCAGTTCCTCAATCTAAAGGGAGCTTTGAAGTAGATTACATTATTCCTCGATTGGGAAAAGACAGTAAAATTCAATGGAATAAAGATCAAGAAACTCCACCAGAGTCTTTTCAGTGGGCTGTTTTTGAGTTTGACGAGGATGATATTGAAGCTCATGGAGCATTCCTTTGTAGTAAAGATGTTCCAGTTAAAGAGATAAAGAACCCAGTACTGCGGAAAAAAACTAGCTATAAAGGTAAGAAAAAACTAACTGTTTTTTATGGCGACTATTTAGATATACCGACAAATGTAAGTGATGCAGTTGACTCATTTAGAATTCAAGATCGCGACAGTGTTAAGGTTTCTGACCTTACAAAGGACTTATTTGGTATCGATGGTTATGTTTATTTGGACGATATTCAAAAAGAAGCAAAATTAAAGTTAGCACATATTTATGAAGAAGTTGCCAATGCTCAAGAAGCTTTAGAAAAAGATGTGCTAAAAATTGCAAAGTCATTGGGAATATCAATTAGTTTTGCTAAAAAGGTTCAAACTAAAATTAGCCTATTAGACAATGATGACACAATAACTGCTAAGTTGTATGAAGAAGAGGCCGCTTTTCTTGCAGATAAAAGCAATAAAGCGAGAAAAATAATAGATTCTTTAAATCAACTCGATCCGACTTCAGAAGGCTACCACGATACTCTTAGCCAAAAATCTGAAAAACTTTCCTTACTAATAGATGAGCAAAACAAGGAAGAACTATCAAAATATATTGTTAGACGAGAAATGGTCGCAACGTTGCTTGGAAAAATATTAAATGTGGAGCTTCATGCACAAAATAAATTATTGGAAGGACGAAAAAATAGAGATCGAGAAGGAATTATTCACGACTTAATCTTTAAAAGAAAACAGTCTATAGGACCTAATGACCTTTGGATACTTAATGAAGAATTCGTACATTTCGATGGTTTCTCTGAAAAGAGACTTGAGGATATACTTCTTCCAACTGGTGAAAAATTAGTAAGTGAAAAATTTAAAACTGAATTAGAAGAGTTTGGATTCAATACTAACAAGAGACCAGACATTTTTTTATTTGCAGGGGAGGGAAAATGTGTTCTTGTTGAATTAAAAGAACCTGGAACAAACCTTTCACATTATCTACATCAGATGCCGCAATACTGTAAATTATTAGCTAATTACTCACGAATTGAGATTAAAAATTTCTATTGTTATTTGATAGGTGAAAAAATATCCCCCGAAGCGGATTTAGATGAATATGAAGAATCAGTTACTGGGGATTGGTTTAGAGACTCTATTCCTGTCAAAAAAGCAGGTGGTAACAGGGAGAGAATAGCGAGTATAAGAATGGAAATAATAAAACTTTCATCTATTCATGAAAGAGCACACCGTAGAAACAAAAACTTTGCTTCAAAGTTAGGTCTTGATAGTTTATTTAATAAATAAACATTTTATGCACCATTAGTGTGCCTATTTCATGTCGTTTCAAATTTCTATGATTTCAAGTGAATGAGTATTTAGTCAAAAAGGTATAGCTTGATTAATTCAGATGCTATTTTTAAGTTAATAGAATAATTTTCTTCGAATCAATCACCTGGTAAGACTTTTAGCTATATATCCAAATTAGATTCAGCTTCATTAGATACGTAATAATATGCGACAACCATAGGTAAGTTGCCGTAATTTGTCTCTGTTTACGTTCTTGAGAATTACTTAATAGTCTCTATTTAGATCTGAAAGTATCTGTTTTCATTCTGAACTACTATATCGCACTGCTTGCCCACATGCCCAGCCACTAGACCAACACCACTGAAAATTATAGCCTCCAAGCCAACCGGTAACATCGGTAACTTCACCGATAAAATATAATCCGGGAGATTTTTTGGCTTCAAAGGTTTTAGAGGATAGTTCATCGGTATTGATGCCACCTAATGTGACTTCTGCCGTACGATATCCTTCAGTGCCATTGGGCTTTATTTTCCAAGCATGAACTGCACTCGCGATTTTATTTATTTCATCATGATTTAATTGATTAACGGCTTTATCTGCGGTTAGTACGTCAATTGTTTTGTCATTAATTAAAGCCTCAATGAAGCGCTTAGGAAATAGGGTGGCGAGAAGGTTTTTTAATGATTTTTGCGGCTGTTGCTCACGCCAATTATTAATGATTTCATTGAGGTTACTTTCAGGTAATAAATTAATGGTAACGGACTCACCTGCCTGCCAATAGGAAGATATTTGCAATATAGCAGGTCCTGAAAGTCCACGATGAGTAAACAGAATGTTTTCACGAAAGCTTACCTTGTTTTCACTCGTGACTTCACAATCAATACTTATACCAGATAAACCATCGAAACGTTGTTTGTCATGATCATGCAATGTAAAAGGCACTAAAGCTGCGACGGTAGGCAAAACGTTCAGTCCAAATTGCTCAGCAATTTTATAGCCAATAGGAGAAGCACCAAGTTTTGGCATTGTTAGGCCACCAGAAGCAATCACTAATGACTTACATTGATAATCTTTATCAGAGGTTTTTACGATGTAATTATTTTCAGCATTCTTGCTCACAGATAACACTTCAGTGCGAAGGTTAATAGATACCCCAGCCCACTCACACTCAGTAAGTAAAACATCAACAATATCTTGAGCACTACCATTACAAAATAGTTGTCCTAGCGTTTTATGATGATATTCCACGCTATGTCTTTCAACGAGTTCAATAAAATCATCGGCAGAAAATCGGCTTAAAGCAGATTTAACAAAATGAGGATTTTGACAAATAAACTGGTTAGGTGTTGCGCCTTGATTGGTAAAGTTACAGCGACCACCGCCACTGATTAATACTTTTCGTGCAGGCTTCTTTCCCATGTCGACTACAGCGACACTTTTACCGCGGTAACCTGCTTGTGCTGCGCACATTAAACCTGCGGCACCGGCACCAATAACTAAAACGTCTGTTATGATCACAATTACACCTTAAGAGTACAACCAAATAATAAACCTTATGGAAAAGATTTATGAAGAAGATATTAAAAATTCTGAGACTATTATAATCTTTTTACAATCACGCTTATAGCCATTAGTACTCTTTCACCACAGCCTTTTGGATTTGAAAACAATATTGTATTTGGCTGATAAAATGAGTTGCTATTTATAGCAATAAAAAAGGGCTAAAAAGCCCTTTTAAATTTCTAGAACGACGCTAATGAATCGCTTAAACAGCGGTATCTGTCATTATGCTTGTGTTGCCATTTTTAGCCATTTCAGCTAAATCTTTATCAACAAAAAATAGTGCATGACCATCGTGGCCTACTAGGTTAATTTTGTCTAAAACACCTTTAAATAGTGTTTCTTCTTCATGTTGCTCAGCAACATACCATTGCAGGAAGTTAAATGTTGAATAATCTTGATTAGTAAATGCTTGATGTGCAAGTGCGTTGATTCTTTCTGTGATCAAACATTCATGCTCATAGGTTTTTTCAAAAAGATCAGCTAAAGAACTAAAATCATGAGGAGCCGCTTCAATAGCGCCTAAAATTGGTAATGCGCCAGTTTCACTTACATAAGTAAATAAACGAGTCATGTGATCCATTTCTTCAGCAGCATGTTTACGCATAAACTCAGCAGCGCCAGTAAATCCCTTTTCTTCACACCAAGCACTCATTTGTAAATATAAGTTTGATGAGTAAAACTCTAAATTAATTTGTTGATTTAACTGTTCTACCATTTCTTTTTTTAACATGAATAGTCTCTTTCTTTTAAATTATCTTTTGGGATATTGCCTTGGGTAATGACAATGTTCAAGTATGATTTTGTTAGCAATTATAAACGGTATATTTGCTAGGGTGTTAGTTAAGCTTGATAGGTTTACATAAATAGCTTTTATTATGGGCTGCACGAGCACAATCTTTACATATAAATCTTGGTTTACTGACAATATGGGTCAACTCATGGATATTATGTTCAATATCCTTTTTTTTCCATTTACATAATGCTTTTGCCATAAGTTGCGCCGTTAAAAATATAATATTTAAGTGTAGAGCTAAATTTTAGGAATTGCTCTATTTACGTAAACATCAAAACGATTTTTTTTCATTTTTATGCTTGTTGTTGGTACTTTACCATCGAGTGGTGGTGCATAACTGGGTCGCTTCACCACAACACGATATTTAGCTAAGGCAAGTGCTGGCGTTAACAGTGTATCTGCATCTAAATCTTCACCAACCAATGATTGAAAGACACGCATTTCTTTTTTCACTGCGGCTGACTTTTCACGGTGTGGATACATGGGATCAAGATAAATAACATCAATTTGCTCGGCTAAGGTCATACTTTCAATTGATGAAGCATGAATTAACTGCATACGTTGAGCTATTTCGCTAACGTCAGCATTAAGTTTCGCTCGCTCTAAACCATCATCTAGCAGTGCAGCCACAACGGGCATTCGCTCCATTAAGGTAACTTGGCAACCAAGACTCGCTAATACAAAAGCATCTCGGCCTAATCCTGCGGTAGCGTCTAATACATGTGGCGTAAAGCCGTGTTTAAGTCCAATGGCTTTAGCAATATCTTGGCCTCTACCACCACCAAATTTACGACGGTGTGCTACAGCGCCATCAACAAAATCAACATTAACGCCACTAAGTTTGGGTTCATCTAGCTTTTTCAGCTCAAGTACTTGATTATTTAGCTGTAATACAAATTCTAGCGAATTATGTTTATGTTTATGTTTATGTTTATGTTTATGTGCTGATGCGGTATCGCCAATGTAATTAAAATTCCATTTTTTTGCGATTAGCTTACTACGTTCAATATCAACGGTATCGGTATAAGCAACAGCAATATTCTGATAGAGAGGATTAGTCATTAAACTTCCTCAAGTTGTACGTAATTATCACCACTAGCAAAAGCAATTAAGCGGCTTAATTGGGTGAGACTATAGCCTGATTCTTTTTGTAATTGATTAAAGAATGCTTGGATTGCGGTTAAGCTTTTTTTACTTTGTAATCCACCATCAATTACCTTTTGTGCTCGCAGGTAGGCTTCTACGTCTGAGCTTAATATAAAAGTATCTTTACCAAGCAGCCTTAATGCATAAGGCCCAGTATTACCACCAAGTCGTTGCCCATGCTTTTTCAAAAAAGCCCACAAACCTATAATATCGCTGGATGGCCATTCAGCGATAAATTGCGCAAAACTGCTTTTATGCTCCACTTGATAGTCAAATATCATTTGGGCATTCGCTTGGATGGTTTTAACCTTATTATAATTTCGAATAATGTCAGGGTCAGCCGCTTTTCGCTCAAGCATTTCTTCAGGCATCATTAATACTTTTTCAATATTAAAGCTGAAAAAGTTTTCTTCAAAACTAGGCCATTTGTTTTCTACAACGCGCCAAACAAAGCCTGATTTAAAAATCTGTTTGGTAAAGGCAGATAACACCCGATCATCACTTAAGGCTGCGACGCTATCTTGAGCAGCTTGATCATCATGAAGCTTTTTACCGATGATTTTTTTACCAAGCAATAATTCTAATGCCTTTGCGCCACCTTTACGTTCAGCAGCGCGCTGATATAAGTCACTGAATTTTTCAATGGGTTTTGTTGTCATAAAATTAGGCTTCAATACCACTGTGGCGTAATAATGCATCTATTTCTGGTGCTCTGCCACGGAAGTTTTTAAACAATTCACTAGGTTCTTCACTACCACCTTTTTCTAACACGTTTGTTAAAAAGGATTGCCCAGTTGCTTGATTAAAAATACCTTCTTCTTCGAATAAGCCAAAAGCATCAGCAGATAAAACTTCTGCCCATTTATAGCTGTAATAACCTGCAGCATAACCACCACCAAAAATATGACTAAAACCATGTTGAAAACGGTTAAATTCAGGGGCTTTTACCACGGAATATTGATCTCTAACTTGGTTTAATACTTGTTGTATGTGATTGTCTTTAGATTCTTTGTTATAGCTGGCGTGCATAGTAAAATCAAAAATGCTGAACTCTAATTGACGTAACATTTGCATGGCAGATTGAAAGTTTTTAGCTGCTAGCATTTTGTCTAAAAGCGCTTGCGGCAGTGATTCACCTGTTTCAAAATGACTCGAGATAAAAGCTAATGCTTCTGGCTGCCAACACCAGTTTTCTAAAAACTGACTTGGTAACTCTACGGCATCCCAAGGCACACCGTTAATGCCTGAAACAGCGCTAGCATCTATTTGCGTTAACATGTGGTGTAAACCATGACCAAACTCATGAAATAATGTTACTACTTCATCATGAGTAAATAGTGCAGGTGTATCACCAACAGGGCCATTGAAGTTACATGTTAAGTAGGCAACCGGGTGTTGAATTTCACCTGTGCTAAGTTTTGCTCTACCTACGCAGTCATCCATCCAAGCACCGCCACGCTTTTTCTCGCGGGCGTATAAGTCTAAATAAAAGCTACCACGTAGTTGGCCATCTGCGCCTAATACATCGTAGAATCTTACGTCTTCATGCCAAACATCAACATTTTCACGACAGTTAATTGTTAACCCAAATAAGCGATTCACAACAGAGAACAATCCTTCAACAACTTTATCTTTAGGGAAGTAAGGGCGTAATTCTTCATCTGAAATGGTGTAGCGGCTTTGCTTAAGTTTTTCGCTGTAATAGGCTAAATCCCAAGCTTGTAAATTGTCTTGCGAATATTCGGTTTTAGCAAAATCATTAAGCTCTTTAAAATCTTGCTCTCCTTGATGTTTCGACTTAATTGCAAGTTGCTCTAAAAAGCCCATTACTTCGTTGGTAGAGTCAGCCATCTTAGTTGCTAGAGAGTGTTCAGCGTAGTTATTAAAATCAAGTAAATTTGCCAATTCATGACGAAGTGCTAACAGCTCATTCATGATGGCGCTATTATCAAATTCACCTGCATTTGGCCCTTGATCGGAAGCACGAGTTACAAAAGCACGATGTAAAGTTTCACGCAAAGACTGGTTGTCACAGTACATCATTACGGGCAAATAACTAGGAATGTCTAATGTGAATGTATAGCCTTGTTGTTCTTTGCTTTTAGCTACGGCTTGCGCTGCTGCTAATGCACTGTCAGGTAAACCTGTTAAATCACTTCTGTCACTTATATTAATGCTAAATGCTTGCGTAGCATCCAGTACGTTATTACTAAAGCCAGAACTTAATTCTGATAAGCGACTAGCTATTTCGCCATAGCGTTTCTTTTTATCATTATCTAGCGCTATACCTGACAATTTGAAGTCACGTAGAGCATTGGTAATAACTTTTTGTTGCGCGGTATCTAAAGTAGCAAATTCATTGCTATTACTTAGTTG
This sequence comes from uncultured Colwellia sp., assembly GCA_913061365.1. Lineage (GTDB taxonomy): Bacteria > Pseudomonadota > Gammaproteobacteria > Enterobacterales > Alteromonadaceae > Colwellia. The sequence goes on along the minus strand of CAJXUT010000045.1, from coordinate 10,852 downwards.
TAGGTAAGCTTGATATAAACCTTGGTGTTGACCAACAAAAGTGCTGTATTCAGAAAGAATAGGCAAGCACGACTCATAAGCCTCTCGTAATTCGTCACTGCTGATTACTGAGTTCATATGAGAGATAGGAGACCAAAGTTTTGACAAAATGTCATCCACTTCATCAATTGGCATAACTAAATTTTGCCAAGTAAAAACTTGTTCTTTCGCTAATACTTGTTCAATTACTTTTTTACAATTAGCGATTGCTTGCTCTACTGCTGGTTTTACATGTTCAGGCTTTATTTTAGAAAATTCGGGTAAAGGGGAGTTTAGCAATAAAGGATTAGTCATAATGGCTACAAGTTTAATAAAAGATACAATAGATGTGATGACAATAGAGCCAGTATTCAAGGGTAATTATTTATCAGAGCCCTTTTTTTTACTATTTAATATCTAGCTTGATTTGAGAGCTGTTATAATTAAACTATTGGCACATAACGAAATAAGTAAACTCGTATTTTTAAATGCCTAATTTAAGTGAATATAATTACCAGAAGTTATAATGGATTGAGACTTATGAAATTTTATAAAGTAGTGATACTGACTATTTTGATGATATCTCTTAGCTCTATATTACAGGCAAAAGAGAAAAGTAGCGTTCGTAATTTATATTTAACGCCACTTGCTGTTAAAAATGGCTTATCGCAAGGTACCGTTAATTCGGTGCTAGCGGATAAAAGCGGCTTTGTTTGGCTTGCAACGGATAATGGTTTAAATATTTATGATGGTTATACCTTTAAACAGTTACCGGGACCAAATAATAGTTTTTTAGATGCAATCATTCACTTTGTTAAGCAAGATGATGCGGGACGAATTTGGATCAATGTAAATGAAGCATTATATCGCTATCAACCAAGCAATAATAAATATCAACGTATACTTGCTAACGCTCTTGATAATGAAGGGCACTATGTTGTGGATGTTACACAAGGGAAAAATAGAGCTAATAAAGCGGGTTTTTGGATCGCAACAAACAAAACGGTAGGCTTTTATGATCCAGAAATATCACAGTTTGAGAGTGAAATAGATTTAACTGAAGCACTAGGTAATAAAAATAATATTTCTGAAATAACCTATCATCGCGAAGTTCTTTACATTGCTACCCGTTCTGGATTACATGCCTATCATATTAAGAAAGAAACCAAGAGAAAACTCCCTAATTTGGCCATGATGCCAAACAATGAGCAATTTAATTTACAAGAAGCAGCAAAGAGCTATAACCTTTATGTTAGTGAGCAAAATGATTTATATTTTGGTACTAATGATGGTGTGTTTAGTGTCAATATTAACAATATAAAGGAGTATATTTTAGGGGAGAAAAGTTTAACTCCTTATAAACTAGTATTGAATAATCTTTCGGTGTGGAAGTTTCTTTTTGCCGATGGAAAACTATATGTTGCGAGTAATCAAGGCTTACATGCAATTGATACTGCCAAACAGCGGGGAAAGTTTCTTTTTGGCATCAGTGACTTTTTTGAAAATACATCTAATGATCGAATCATCTCTTTAGCGCAAGATAATCGAGGCGTGTTTTGGCTTGGCTCTGAATCTAAAGGGGTTTATTTATGGGACCCTAAAAGAGAATTCATTGAAAACTATCGATATCAAAGAGAAAATAAAAATACTTTAAGTAGTAATGCTGTATGGACAGTAAAGCAACATAATAGTCGAGAGGGTTTTTTTTGGGTAGGAACAAGTAATGGTCTTAACCTGATAGATCATCAGCATAATAAGTTACAGCGATACGCGTTGGCTTTAAATGTTGAGACTCAATTTAGCGATAATCATATATTTCAAATTTTTAATTATAAAGATGATCTATTGCTTTCTACCTATAAAGGTGTTGTTTTCTACGACACTAAACTACATGAATTAACCAAACCAAATTTTGATGACGATATTAATGAAATACTCGCCAGTGATCATTATTCAGTATTTTTACAAGAACAACGTTATTTGTGGATAGTGCAAGCCACAGGCGCAAAACTTATTGATTTAACCTTAGGGAAGCAAATTAGTTTATCAGCTTTAGATGAAGTCGTTCCGTTAAGCAAAATTTATAATTTCTTGGGACGTTTACCTGATAGTAATGCCATGCTATTTAGCACCAATGACACGTTATGGAGCTATGACTTGGCGACTAGTGAAGTGGTCAAACTTTATCAGCACTCTAATATTTTAGCGAGTGAGTGGCTCTACTTTGACAACTGGACTATTGATAAAAATAATATCCTTTGGTTGAGTTATCCAAGCAAAGGTTTGGTGGGATTAGAGCTAGCAACTTTTACAGCTAAGTACTTTTACCATAGCAGTAATTCAATTATCGATAATAATATTTATACCTTACTTACTGATTCAGAAGGCGATGTTTGGTTTTCAAGTCACAAGGGAATCTTTTCACTAGACAGTAACAATCAGCATATTCGTAACTATACGATTGCTGATGGTCTTCCCGCAATGGAATTTAATAGTGGTGCGGGAACTAAACTAACCAATGGAAAGCTAATTTATGGATCAATGGAAGGTATAAGTATTTTTGATCCTTTAAAGCTTAAAAATAAACATACTGATAATGAATTTAGAGTTTACATTACCAATATTGATGTTATTTCCCGAGAACTGAACTTACCGCTCATTATTAATCAGCAACAAGAAGTGCAGCTGCAATATGATGATGTTGGTATTCGTTTTGACTTTTCTACGTTGTCATATGGCAACGTAGAAAACATTATTTTTGAATATCAGTTAACAGGAGATAGTAATGTTAGTTACCCTGCAACCACGGAAAACATTATTACTTTTCCTAGTCTCCCTTCTGGTGTGCATATATTATCAGTAAAAGCGAAATCGCCGGTTACGGGTGAGTACTCGGCTATGAGTAAAATTAAAATCCGTGTGAGTTATGCGCCATGGCAGTCACCGCTAGCGTATTTTATTTATGCAGTAATATTATTATTGTTGATTTCTTATTGGATAAATCAGCGAAACTTACAGCGTATAAAATTATTAAAAGCCCATGAAGATGTTACTTTTAGGGAAAATCGCTTACAGCTAGCGTTAATTGGCAGTAATAGTGAAGTATGGGATTGGCAATCCCATGATGATTTGATGTTTGGTAAGCGCATAGCGCAAGAGTTAGGCTATGTTGACCTTGCTACGTCTCACAGTTTTGCTCAACATGTTGAATTAATTCATCCAGACGATAAAGAAAGCTTTTTATCTAATTGGAATACATTCATTGCCCATAATAATACTGATGAAAATTTTAGTTGTACCTATCGATTAAGGCATGCATTGGGACATTGGCTTTGGTATAAAGATTTAGGAAAAATAGTCACCCTAGATAGTCATAATAAGCCCAGTAGAATTACCGGTTCTTATACTAATATTACGCAAACGCGCGCTGCAGAAGTTCGAAGCCAATATTATGGTGAGGCATTCAAGCAGACTAATGATTGGGTTTTAATTATTAATGACAAGTATAGTCGCGCAACAGCAAATAAGTCTCTCTGTAGTGTATTTGGTTGGCCTGACGAAGACTTTGACTTTACGAGTAACTTAATGGGGCTTAGTAAGCAGCGATGGAAGTTTTTTCAAAAGTTACTGCCCTCATTAGCTGAAGGTGAACACTGGTGTGGAGAAGAGTTAGTTACGACAGCAGCAGGAAAAACGTTTCATGTGATTCTTAATATCAATGTGAGTCGAAATCAAATTAATAATAACTTACATTTTGTTTGTGTATTCTCCGATATCAGTGCGCAAAAAGCAGCAGAAAAAGAATTACGCTATCTAGCGAATTATGACCACCTTACTGACTTACCTAATCGCAGCTTACTTCTTGAACGTATCAAACATGCAATGGAGTCGTCTCAACGAGAATCTAGAGCGATTGCCTTGTTTTTTATTGATTTAGACAGGTTTAAACAAGTAAATGATTCTTTAGGGCATGATTGTGGTGATTTATTACTAGTTGAAGTTTCACGGCGATTATCTGAATTATTACGAGTAGATGATACTGTTGCGAGAATTGGCGGTGATGAATTTGTCGTGTTATTAGAGACCTATAAGGGAACAGGTCACTTAGGTAGCATTGCTCAGAAAATTATTGATGCTGTCGAACTTCCGGTTTTACTGCAAGATCAACAAGTGAGTATTGGTGCAAGTATTGGTATTGCTATCTATCCTAATGATGCGAGTGACTCGAGCGTGTTATTAAGACATGCGGATATTGCTATGTACCATGCTAAGCAATTAGGCCGAAATACTTTTCAGTTTTTTACGCCAAGAATGAATGTGGAAGCGAATGAACGTTTAGAAAAAGAATCTACCGTTAAACAGGCTTTTGCAAATAATGAATTCTTTAATCATTATCAGCCTATTATGGATGCAAATAATGGTAAAGCAGCGGGATTTGAGCTGCTGATGCGTTGGCAAACTAAACAAGGTATCGTTGCTCCTGCTGGTTTTATTGCCGTAGCAGAAGAATTAGGTTTGATTATACCTATGACAGAAGCGGCAATTGAGCGAGGTTTAGTTGACTTGAAAAAGTGGCATAAATTACGACCCTCACTATATTTATCAGTTAACTTATCTCCACAGCATTTTGCAAAAGAAGGTTTAGTTGACTACATTGCTCAACTATTAAAAGTTCATGACTTACCTGCTCATTTGCTTAAAATTGAAGTAACAGAAAGTGCATTATTTTCTGAGCCTCAAAAAGCTATTCAAACAATGAATGCTTTATCTGGATTGGGGGTTGTTTTAGCGCTGGATGATTTTGGAACAGGGTTCTCTTCGCTATCACATTTGAAACGTTTACCCCTTGATATAATAAAAATAGACCGACTTTTTATTTCAGGTATTGGTGTTGAAAAAACAGATGAAGCGATTGTTGATGCAACAATCGTTTTAGCCAAACGCCTTAATATGCAATGTATTGCTGAAGGTGTTGAAACTAAAGAGCAATTGGCCTATTTAGAACAAAGACAATGTCACTATATTCAAGGGTATTTATACAGTAAACCAGTAGACGCTAAAACAATTAGTGTTTATCTACAGGCTAATGTTATTGAATTAAAAGTAAATTAGTGAATACATTTCTTGATTGTACAGGTCTCTGTACCCATATATATTCGATAAGCCTCAAATAGAACCTTTTATAGGAGTTATTTGAGTGCAACAGATCAAACCTTTAAACGTAAGGATTCTCTCATGACACAACATTTTGATTATTTAGCCATTGGTGCAGGAAGTGGCGGTATTGCTTCGGCAAATAGAGCTGCAAAATTGGGTAAAAAGGCGGCTGTTATTGAAGCCAAATACCTTGGTGGTACTTGTGTAAATGTTGGCTGTGTCCCTAAAAAAGCCATGTGGTATGCAGGACAAATTAGTGATGCACTTAAATACGCTCATGATTACGGTTTTAAATTAGAACAAAAAGGCTTTGATTGGAATCATTTAGTTAAAAATCGCGAAGCGTATATCGAAAGAATCCATGGTGCGTACCAAAGAGGCTTTGATGCAAATGATGTTACTGTTATTCAAGGTTTTGCTAAATTTGTAGATAAAAACACTGTTGAAGTAGACGGCACTCTTTATACTGCTGATCATATTACTATTGCTACGGGTGGTCGTCCTGCTATTCCTGATATAGAAGGAGCAGAATTTGGCATTGATTCAGATGGTTTTTTTGCGCTAACAGAGCAACCTAAATCAGTTGCTGTTATTGGTGCAGGCTATATCGCAGTAGAATTAGCGGGTGTTTTTCATGGTTTAGGTACACAAACACACTTATTGGTTCGAAATGCAAAACCACTTCGCACCTTTGATGACATGTTAAGTAATACCTTGGTTGAGCAAATGGAAAAGCATGGCCCAACACTGCATACTCATAGCACACCTGAACGTATTGAAAAATTAGCTGATGGAAACTTAGTTGTACATTTAACAAATGGGCAATCAGTTGGTCCTGTTGAAAAGTTAGTCTGGGCAATTGGACGAGAGCCAGCGACTGACAATATCAATTTAGATCTAGCGGGCGTTGAGCTAAATGATAGAGGTTTTATCGTTACCGACAAATATCAAAATACTAATGTAGAAGGTGTGTACGCGGTAGGCGATAATACAGGCCGAGCGCAATTAACACCTGTAGCAGTAGCGGCAGGCCGTCGTTTATGTGAACGCTTGTTTAATAATAAGCCTGATGAGCATTTAGACTACTCAGGCATTGCAACTGTTGTCTTTAGCCATCCTGTTATTGGCACTGTTGGATTAACAGAAGATGAAGCTGTTGCCCAATATGGTGAAGATAATATTAGTGTTTACAATTCACAGTTTACTGCCTTGTATCAAGCAATCACTGAAGATTATCGCGATCCAACTCGTATGAAACTTATTTGTGCTGGCGCAGATGAAAAAGTGGTGGGTTTACATAGTATCGGTTTTGGTAGTGATGAGTTACTACAAGGTTTTGCTGTTGCCATGAAAATGGGCGCTACAAAAGCTGATTTTGATAATACTATTGCTATACACCCAACGTCAGCTGAAGAATTTGTCACTATGTAGGCTTTTCTGGGAAGCTAAAGCTTATTCTGAAAATATTATTTTTAAACCTATATAAAATAAAAACCATACTGATAAAAGCGGGAGCTTCAGTATGGTTTTTTTGTAAATAGCACTATTCACATACAAACACCTTCTAAATTTCGCTTTATTTTTATCTTGTAAAATCTATTGTAAATATACCTCATCTGTAAAGTGAAGCTAAGAATCTTGGCTATATTTACCTGCGAGTTGAGTTTTCTGGTGTTTAAATGTGCCAGCATTAATTACTAGGTGTCTCTTACTTACTGAAGATAAGTCGTTATACTCATTAGATATTTGTTTATATAAAAATTATACAAGCAGAGGACAAATTGGGTACACTTACGCTCTTAGCTTTTATGTCTTTACGTGGCAATGTAGCAGTCGGCAGGTTTACACGTTAAAAAGCAATTTTTTAACGTTATTTAAATAAGGTTTTTTACAAGTGAATAAAACAAATTCATTATTTAATCCTGTATTGATATCAGGGTGTGTCATTATCTTGATAGGCTTTGCTATTCGCTCGTCATTCGGACTTTTCCAAATTCCTATTTCAGTTGAGTTTGGCTGGCTTCGCTCAGATTTCTCATTTGCTATCGCAATTCAAAACTTATTTTGGGGTATCGGTCAGCCTATTTTTGGTGCTTTGGCTGAAAAATATGGTGACCGGAAAGCTATCACAGTAGGCGGCATGACTTACGCCACAGGATTGGTTTTATCTTCATATGCTATTACACCAGGGCAACATCAATTCTTAGAAATTCTTGTGGGTTTTGGCATTGCGGGAACAGGCTTTGGCGTCATACTTGCCGTTGTTGGTAGAGCTGCATCAGATAAACATCGTTCACTTGCATTGGGTATTGCAACGGCTGCTGGATCGGCGGGTCAAATTGTTGGTCCGATGCTAGCGCAATTCTTATTACATGATTATCCATGGCAGTCGGTATTTTTAATTTTTGCCTGCCTTATTATGGTGTCATTGCTAGCACTTTATTTTATGAATGTGCCTGAACCTGTAGAAGTAAAGCAACAGGAGGAGAAATTAGGTCGTGTCATTTTAAGGGCTGTTCAAGATAGATCTTTTATCTTTATTTTTTTAGGCTTCTTTTCCTGCGGCTATCAACTTGCATTTATTACTGCTCATTTTCCTGCGTTTATAAGTGAAATGTGTAGCACGGTAACTCCCGGCAGTATTATTGAGTCTTTAGGTGTAACATCAACATCTATGCTAGGAGCAATCGCTATTTCTTTTATCGGTTTAGCTAATATTGGTGGAACAATTTTAGCGGGATGGTTAGGAAATAAATACTCACGTAAGTATCTTTTGGCAAGTATTTATTTTATGCGTACCATCGTCTCGGCAGCATTTATCCTAAATCCAATTACACCAGAAACAGTCGTTATTTTTTCGGTGATAATGGGAGCTTTATGGTTAGCAACGGTGCCGTTGACAGCTGGCCTTGTGGCTCAAATTTATGGGTTAAGATATATGGGCACCCTCTATGGATTAGTGTTCTTTTCTCACCAGTTAGGTGGCTTCTTAGGTGTTTGGCTAGGGGGAGCAATGTATGATCTGTACGGTAACTATACGTTAGTGTGGTGGCTTGGTGTGGGTGTTGGTGCATTCTCTGCATTGATTCATTTACCGATAAAAGAACAACCTTGGTCTGAAAGACAGGCACAACTAGCCACTGCAAAATAAACTGCACTATATCTTATAAAGTGGATCAGAGTGCTTAAATTCGAATGAGATAGCTAGTAGCCTTTGTTTCAAAAAATTGTATGCTGGTAGAGACATTTATTTCTATTCAGCATTCATTTATTTTATTGAACCGATAAAGAGAGTTTTAAAAAGGTTGTTAGCTAAAATGCGCTAGCTTTTCGTCATCAAATTAACGAACCATAACTTAATCTCAATATTAAATTTTTATAATAATAAAATTTGTAACTGGTCAAACAGTTGTCAGGTCACGCCAGCCTTAGCTTATAATTTTTTGTTATTGTGAACTGTCATAAACAGTTCAAAAAAGTTTAATAATGTACTGGTAATGACGTAAAATTCTGATAATCTCTTAGCACGTTATTTTCTTAGTTTGTTTTTTGTACACTTGGAAAGTAACGGAAATAAATTTAATTATCCACAAAAACAAAAATAAAAAATTGTATACGACTAAAGGACGACTTTTTTTTATTTTTCAATAAAATCAAGTGAATATATTTATTTTAGAGAATGATGATACTTTATATCATACTGTTTCTCTTTGCTTATCAACAAAGTTATCCACATTATAATTAAGTCAACCTTCACTATGCAGTAGAGCTAAAGCGCGCTTTGTGGCATGCTTAGCCCATCTTATTGTTTAGACTCAATTCTTATGACAACGTTGCCAGAAAAACCTTTGCAAACTTCCTTAGAAATAAATCAACCACTTATATTAGTTGATGGTTCTTCATACTTATTTCGTGCTTATCATGTACCTTACCTTCAAGCTTTATCTACAGCGAGTGGCCAACCTACGGGCGCAATAACTGGCGTGTTAAATATGATCCGTAGTCTTAAAAAAGACTACCCGAATGGAAATATTGTCGTTATTTTTGATGCAAAAGGTAAAACGTTTCGCAATGACTTGTATCCAGAATATAAAGCCAATCGACCTCCTATGCCGGATGATTTACGCAGTCAAATAGCGCCAATACATAATATTATCACCGCAATGGGTTTACCGCTTATTGTCACTCCTGGCGTAGAAGCTGATGATGTGATTGGTACGTTGGCAAAACAAGCAGATGAACTTGGAATAGAAACAGTCATCTCTACTGGCGATAAAGATATGGCACAGTTAGTGACACCTCATGTTCGTTTGATTAATACCATGACAGATGTTGAGATGGACGTTGCTGGGGTGAGTGAAAAATTTGGTGTGCGACCAGATCAAATTATTGATTACTTAGCCTTAATGGGAGACAAAGTTGATAATATTCCTGGGGTGGTTAAGTGTGGTCCAAAAACGGCGGTAAAATGGTTAACAGAGCATGGCACATTAGATGAAGTTATCGCTAATGCTGATAAAGTAAAAGGAAAAATTGGTGAAAATTTACGTGATGCCCTTGAACAATTACCGCTTTCATACCTATTAGCTACAATAAAATGCGATGTCGAATTAGATCAAAGTGCCGATCAACTTAAAGCTGTTGAGCCAAATACTGAAGCACTAAGAGCACTTTATCAAGAGTTTGAACTGAAACGCTTATTAGCCGATTTAGATAAAGAGAGTGGCGGTGAGCAGATCTCTAATGAATCTAAAGGAAAAGAAATATCGGCTGAACCTGCCGAGGTTACTGTTAATACTGTAGAGGCTATTGAAGGCGAATACGATATCATTCTTGAAAAGGAACTATTTAATAGCTGGTTAGAAAAATTATCCGCTAGTGATGCATTTTCTTTTGATACTGAGACAACCAGTGTTGATTATATGAAGGCTGAACTCGTTGGTTTATCATTTGCTGTTGAAGTGGGTAAAGCTGCTTATGTTCCTTTAATGCATGATTATATTGACGCACCGGAACAACTGGATCGCGATTGGGTACTAACTCAGTTAAAGCCTTTATTAGAAAGCACTACAATTAAAAAAATTGGTCAAAACTTAAAATATGATACCAATGTATTAAGCCATTATGATATTAAGTTGCAAGGTGTGGCTTTCGATACCATGATTGAATCTTATTGTTATAACAGTGTGGCTACACGCCATAATATGGATGCATTAGCACTTAAATATTTGGATTATAAAACGGTGCATTTTGAAGATATAGCAGGTAAAGGGGCGAAACAATTAACTTTTAATCAAATCGAAATTGAGACGGCAGGCCATTATGCTGCTGAAGATGCAGATATAACTTTACGTCTTCATAATGCAATTTTTCCCGCACTTGAGCAGTTACCAGAACAATTAAGTGTTTATAATGAAATAGAAATGCCATTGATGCCTGTGTTGGCGCAAATGGAACAAACAGGTGTATTGATTGATTGTGATGTGCTCGATCAGCAGAGCCAAAGTATAGGTCAGCGCTTAAATGAACTTGAAATAGAAGCTCATAATATTGCTGGAAAAAGTTTTAACCTTAGTTCTCCTAAACAGTTACAGCAAATATTATTTGAAGAATTAAAAATTCCTGTTATTAAAAAAACGCCTAAAGGCGCTGTCTCTTATACACATCTCCGAGCCCA
>CAJXUT010000044.1 GCA_913061365.1 uncultured Colwellia sp. | reverse complement strand
CTCTTCGTCGGCAGCGTCAGATGTGTATAAGAGACAGATTAATAACTGTAATAACTAATAAGCATAAAAACAATAATCGTTTTCATTAAGCTACTTTTATTCGAACTATTTTCATTATTTCAATTTCAAAACCTGCAACCTTTTCAATATCGGGGTAATATGTAATATTAATTCTATTACCTTTGAGACTTTTATAGATTTTTTTCCTTTTATATTTAAAAGGAACATCGACTCCTTCAAGCATTAAAGTATTCAACTGCCAATCTTCAGACTCACGTTGTACATGAGAAATAACTTTTATATTTTCGGTATGAGTTAGCTGTGCATGGCGTTGGGTAAGTTTTTTCGCATCATTATTTTTTGGCGTTGTTGTCATACGTTTGCGGTACTAATAATAATTAAAGGAGTAATTCGCACTAAATGACTATATAAGCGCTAATCATTAATGATATAGAATAGCAAAATTATACAATTATCACTATGTTCATCATTACAAAAGAATAAATACAAATTTATAGGGTTATAGGAAAATATAAACAATGGTTGAAGAGAAAGTTAAATCGATAATTGACAGTTTATCTAATTCGGCATCAGATAATTTCACTGATACGATATGCTTATCTCTGGCCAAAGCCATTAAAGCTGATTTTGTTTTTGTTGCGAAGTTGAACCCTGAAAGAACTATTGCAACCACAGTATCTTTAGCTACGAATAATGTAATCAAAGAAAATTTTTCTTATCACTTAAAATCAACACCTTGTCATAATGTTAGTCAGGGGGAGATGTGCTGCCATACTTCTCAGGCACAAGAACTATATCCTGATGATCAACTACTAATTGATATGGGAGTCGTTGGCTATGTTGGCGTACCTCTAAAGAATAGTATAGATGAAACCGGTGCTATTTTAGTTGCTTTATATCTTAATCCTATTGAGAGTGAAATAGAGGTAACTTCCTTATTTATGTTGTTCAGTGGCATGATTATTAAGGAAATGGAAAAACAAGAATTAATCGACGTGCTTTATACTCGCAATAAGATTATAGAAGAAAGTAGTGATGCGATTATTGTTTGTGATAAAGACTATAAAATAACAAGTGTGAATAAAGCTTTTACAAGAATTACAGGATACAGTTTTAAAGAAGTTGAAGGTGAAAGCCCAAATATTTTTGCATCAGGAAATCACGATAAACGCTTTTTTAAGCAGATGTGGAAAGACATTACCAAAAATGGTACTTGGTCTGGAGAGGTGTGGAATAAGAAAAAGAATGGGCAATTTTTTCCAGAACACTTATCTATTAATACTATTTACGATGAAAACAATAATATTGCTCTTTATGTTGGTTTTTTCATCGATATATCAAAGAAAAAGAAAGCAGAGCAAGAAATATATCGACAAGCGCGTTTTGATTTACTAACAGGCGTTGCAAATCGATCTTTTTTTATGGAAAAATTATCACTTGCCGTTACTTCATTCAAGAAAAGTGAGCAATCAGCTTTATTATTGATGGATCTTGATTTATTTAAAGAAGTGAATGATGTTCATGGTCATGATTTTGGTGATGAACTATTAATAAAAGTTTCGAACCGCTTACAATCGTTAACTAAAAGTACAGATATTGTTGCACGTATCAGTGGTGATGGCTTTGCCATTTTATTAAATAATGTTGTTGATGATGAGATTATTAATAATATTATAACGCGGATATTTTCTAGTTTTAGTGAATGCTTCATTATTAATAATATTTCTATACGGTGCACACTTAGTATGGGAGTTGTACTTTTCCAAGATGGTAAAGATGATGTCAGTACATTAATTAAAAAAGCTGAGTATGCAACCACTCATGCTAAAGATAATGGAAGAAACTCGTTTAGTTATTTTACTCAAGATATGCAAAATAAAGTCTATCGTCAGTTTGTTTTGAAAAAAGCGTTGTCTGAAGCATTAAATAATAATTTACTAACAGTAGTCTTTCAGCCAATAGTATCTCTTGCTGAAGAAAAAGTTAGCAAGTTCGAAGCATTAGTTCGTTGGAAAAATGACGGTGTATGGATTTCACCAGAAGAATTTATTCCAATTGCGGAAGAGTTCTCACTTATCAAAAAACTGGGTGAATTTGTATTGGGTGAAACTTGTCGTCAACTAAACATATTGAAAAGCCAAGGCTATAATAATATTCAATTTAATGTAAATCGCTCAGTTTATGAAATACCTCTCAATAGAAGTGAAAATGATCAGTGGCTTACGGTTATAGAACAATATGGACTGAAACCCAGTGATATTTGCTTTGAGCTTACAGAAAGCGCATTAGCACCAGATAAACGAAATAATGAACGCCTTTTTAATCAATTAAAAGCTGCAGGTTGTGCTATTGCGCTTGATGACTTTGGCACAGGGTATTCTTCCTTAAGTTATTTACGTCGTATTCCTGTTGATTATATAAAAATAGACAAATCTTTTATTCAAGATATGAGTACAAATGCCGAAGAAAACATTTTAGTCTCTACAATTATTGCTATGTCAAAATCTTTGGGTAAAAAAACGGTTGCTGAAGGTGTTGAAACAAAAGAGCAGTTACAGCAACTTACTGAGTTAGGTTGTGACTTTATTCAAGGCTATTACTTTTCAAAACCTTTACCTTGTGAAGAGATTATCAACTTTTTAACTGAGTTCAAATATTAAAATGAAATGGGATAAACTCACACGTCTGTAAATCTGTTATACTTATTACAATTATAATATTCCTTATTAACTAATGACTTATGAGATTTACAATTGGCTTTAGAAAAGTAAAAGATGATGATCTAGACTTTTTATTGAAGCTTCGAAAAAAATCAATGTCAGCACATTTGGCAAAAGCTAAAATTAAGCTAACAAATGAGCAGCACCTCGAGCGAATCAAAGAGCATTACTATGATTCACATATTATTCTGCGTGATCGTAAGCCTATAGGTTTGTTAAAAATGGGAGTGATTACCGTAAATGGACCTACTAAAAGCCTTCATATTAGACAAATACAAATATTGCCTGAGCACCAAGGGGAGGGGATAGGCAGTAAAGTACTAAGCGTAGTGAAAAAAAGGGCATTGCAGCTGCAATTGCCCATAACCCTTAATGTTTTGCTAAGAAACCCCGCTCGTGGGCTTTATTTACGTCATGGCTTTCAGATTGAAGGCAAAAACAAGCTAGAATTTCAAATGCGATGTCCGCTCTCTGTTATAGCTGCCTAAGTGATAATTATCTGAGTTTGTTACATCGTTTTTAGTTTGGATATTTACCAAAGCTGCAAGCTAAAATATAAGCCCTTTATTCTTGATTAAATTTTTATCAATGCGAGAGGGAGTAATACTGCCGTTTACTAGCGGTTGTGTCGCCGTTGCTAGGGTTTTAATAACCTGATGCAAAGAGCTTAAATTTAATGATGAAATATCATCGCTAGTTTGATGATAGTGTTCATCTTTGTCTAATTGCGTGCTACTAAAACTATGTGCGGGCACCCCGAGTCTTGCCAAGGTCGCATTATCTGAACGATAGAATAAATCTTGCTCTGGGTAGGGGTCTTCATAAATTTTTTGATTCAGTTTGGCTAACGTTGTATTGAGTTGTACACCCAGATCAGAACGTTCCATTCCTGTCATCCAGAGAGTGCCAGCGCCAAACTTTGATGGTTTGCCTATCATTTCAATATTAATCATTGCTGTAATTGCTTGTGGGTCAAGTTGCTTTGAAAAGTAGCTTGAACCAAAACCGCCAATTTCTTCAGCGCTAAAAGCTGCAAACATTAATGTGCGAGCATTTTCACCTTGTTTAGCATAATATTGGGCTAAGTTGATGACTGCAGCTGTTCCGGAAGCATCATCATCAGCACCATTATAAATAACATCACCTTCGGCATTTTTGATGCCTAAATGGTCATAATGAGCAGAGTAGAGCACTATTTCATCAGGTTTGGTTTTACCGGGTAAGATTGCGACAACATTCATGAGTTCATTTTTGCTTTCTTTACTTTCACCAAATACCTTCAAACTCGTAATCTTATCTGCTGTAATTGTTGATAGCGCGAGAACAAGCATATCTGTTGATGGTTTAGTGATAGCTTCTTGTGCGAGTTTGATTGTTCCTTGCTGAAAATAATGCTGGTAACGTTCAAACAGTGCTTTATGAGAGGGATCTAATAAAACTAAATGTTTTCCTCCTTGCTTATTTATTTTGCTAATCATGGCTCGCATATCATCATCTTTATTAATGGTATGGATTGTAAAATCAGTATTTTTAACAGTATCAGTGATTTGCCATGAGAAACTTGTCACTGTGCTGGCCATAGCTAAATTCTCAGCAATAATACTTTGTCCGTTTATTGAAAACTTAAGTGTTGTCGGTGTAGTTTTAATAATTTGATATGTTTGGAAAAAACCTGCATTTGATATGTTCTTTGCGGTAATTAAACCACTTTCTTTGAAGCGTTTGGCAATATAATTTGCAGCAATGCCTATTTCAGACGAATAATTACTTCGACCCTTTAGTTCATCACTTGCTAGAAAAGATACATCTTTAGTAACTTGTGCTAATGATATTGTTTTGTTTTGGGCTGAAACAATATTGATTGTTGTTAAACAAAGCATTATAGCGGCTATTTTTATTACCAAAGGGAATGATTTTTTTGCCATATCTTATTATCTCATTGAGGCCTTTATCTTAAAAAGTGAAAATGAAGTATTATGATTTTAAAGTATGAGTTTCAATTAACAATGTTTCATCGCCAGCAGTAAGCCATAGTTGTCCATCTTGTATACTACATTGAAATTCCATATTTCTATTCAGCAACTTCACTAACTCGCTAGTTGTCGTTGTATCAAACTGCTCTATGCTTAATTTAGGGTAGTTTTGCAATGTACTTTGTGTTTGTGACCACCAAGTATTTGCACTTGAACCATAGCAGTATAGTTTGACTTTAGCCGCTTTATTACAGGCTTTTTTAATACGCTTTTCGTCTAACTGTCCTAACTCAATCCAGAGTGATATCTCGTCACTATAATTAATTTGCCAAATCGCTGCTTCATCTTCATCGCTAACACCTTTACCAAACTTTAAATCGGGATGAGCGTTTAAAATAAAGCAGATCAATCGAACCATAAGGCGTTGTTCTGTTTCTGAAGGGTGTTGCGCTATAGTAAGTTGTAATGAATCGTAATAATTTTGATCCATATTGGCGAGTTCAATATTTGCTTTATAAATGGTTGCTTTTAATGCCATGAGGTAGGTTGTCTTTACAATGTGCTTTATAAAATGTTGCGAATGATAATAACAATAAGTAGCTGGCTTGCCACTATATTTATGAAATGAATAATTAGGATAACAACTATTAATTAAGTAAATAGTTTGATTCAATGTTAAGGTACGGGTAATTATAGCCAAACTATCTCAACATGTGAGCTTATTATGTCAATTCAATCTTTTATACCACCACAACGTACATTAATGGGCCCTGGTCCTTCTGATGTTAGTCCTCGTGTATTGTCTGCTTTAGCAAGACCAACCGTAGGACATTTAGATCCTACTTTTATTGGCATGATGGATGAAGTTAAGTCATTACTACAATATGCTTTTCAAACTAAAAATACTTATACCATGGCAATTTCTGCGCCTGGCTCTGCCGGTATGGAAGCGTGTTTTGTTAACTTAGTTACCCCAAATGATACGGTTGTTGTTTGCCGCAATGGTGTGTTTGGTGCGCGTATGATTGAAAATGTAGAGCGTATTGGTGCAAAAGTTGTAGTTGTTGATGGAACATGGGGAAGAGCTGTTGATCCACAAGCATTAGAAGACACTTTACAGCAAACACCAGATGCAACTTTTGTAGCATTTGTACATGCTGAAACGTCAACAGGTGCATTATCAGACGCTAAAACACTTTGTGAAATAGCACGTAAACATAACTGTCTAACCATTGTTGATGCAGTAACTTCACTTGGTGGCGTTGAATTGAGAGTAGATGAGTGGGGCATTGACGCTGTGTACTCTGGCAGTCAAAAATGTTTATCTTGTGTACCTGGACTTTCTCCTGTTAGTTTTAGCGATAAAGCGGCTGAAATTATTAAAAATAGAGAACTACCGGTACAAAGCTGGTTTTTAGATCAGTCACTTGTTATGGGATATTGGTCAGGTGAAGGTAAACGTAGCTATCATCATACTGCACCAGTAAATTCTTTATATGCCTTACATGAATCTTTAGTCATGCTTCAAAATGAAGGGTTAGAAAACAGTTGGGCAAGACATAAAGCACAACATAAAAAATTGGCTTCTGGGTTAGAAGCATTAGGTATCAGCTTTGTTGTACCTGAAGGTGAGAGGTTGCCACAGTTAAATACCGTGCATATTCCTGAAGGTGTTGATGATGCTAAAGTTCGTCAATTCTTATTAAATGAATACAACTTAGAAATAGGTGCAGGTTTAGGCCAGTTTGCTGGTTCAGCTTGGCGCATAGGTTTAATGGGCTATGCTGCACGTAACGAAAATGTATTGTTATGTTTAGCAGCGCTTAAAGAGGCATTAGCTCAATAAGCACTGATAAAAAGTAAATAGCACTACCAAGAGCCTGTATTTTGCATACTTACCCATGGTTCTTGTGGTGCTAGTGCATCACCCTTTTGTAATAACTCAATAGAAACATTGTCAGGTGACTTCACAAAAGCCATTCTACCGCAGCGTGGTGGTCTGTTAATCACTACACCTGCATCCTGCAATTGTTGGCAAGTTTGGTAAATATCTTCCACTTCAAACGCTAAATGACCAAAATTACGGCCAGTTGAGTATTCTTCCTCTGAGCCCCAATTATGGGTTAACTCTATTTCGGCTTCTCCCTTAGCTGTTGCTAAAAAAATTAGAGTAAACTTTCCTTCTGGAACATCGTGGCGTCTGGTTTCAATAAGTCCCAGTTTGTTGATGTAAAAATCAAGTGATTGCTCAACATCATGAATTCGAATCATGGTATGTAAAAATTTCATCTATAATCCTTAATTTTTTGTATAATTGGAGATTAATTATTTAGTTTCTAGTATGTTTTAATTTGGCTTGAATAGCGAACTATTGCATGTAGAACCTATTTTGCGACAAAACTATCTAATGGTAACAATAATTCAACTGCTGTTTGAGGGTGTTGTTTTTACTCTGTTATAAAAATAGCCATTGTGATAATTACAAGTAATCTTTACAAAATAACATTGAATAAGCTAAGAGAGTTGCTAACTTACTATGGCACTATTCAGTCTTGTCTTTAAAGTCACATAGATCTTCGATAATGCATGAACCACATTTTGGTTTGCGTGCAGTACAAGTGTATCGTCCATGAAGAATTAACCAGTGATGTAAATTGTAAAAAAATTCAGTTTTTCTGGGCGTATTTTTTATTATATTTTTTTCAGTTTCTTCAACGGTTTTACCTTTGGCATAACCCGTTCTATTGGCTACTCGTTGTATATGAGTATCTACCGCAATGAAGTATTTTCCTTCATTATCTTTTAGCCAACCAAAAGCGGTATTGAGCACTACATTAGCTGTTTTTCTACCAACACCGGGCAGGGCTTCTAATGCGGCTCTATTTTCAGGTACTTCCCCGTTATGTAAATCCACTAACATTTGACAGGTTTTCATGGTGTTTTTTGCTTTGGTATTGAATAGGCCAATTGTTTTTACATAAGAGATTAGTCCTTCAAGACCTAAATCTAATATGGCCTGAGGTGTATTTGCTACAGGATATAGTTTAGCTGTTGCTTTATTTACACCCACATCGGTTGACTGTGCCGAAAGTAAAACCGCAATAAGTAATTCAAAAGGCGTAGTGAAGTTTAACTCTGTTGTAGGCTCAGGATCATTATCACGAAGTCTAGCTAGTGCTTGTAAACGCTTTTCTCTATTCATTATTATTTATTCGCTAAGTTGCTTTTTACTTGTTTCAGTTTGTTAGTTCTTTAACTTTTTGTAATTGATAAAGCTTTGAGATTCTATGAATCAAAATTTACTCTTACACGCTCAATCGCTTTCTCGGTTTCTTTCGGTTTCATTTTTTGTAAATAAGAGTCTATTGCATTTTTAAGTGCAATGATAAAACCCATAGCAATAAAAGCACCGGGAGGAAGAATAGCGAGTAAAAACTGACTATCTAAGTGAAAAACTTCAATACGTAAAACACTAGCCCAATCACCTAGTAACAAGTTTGCGCCATCAAAGAGAGTTCCTTGCCCTAGAATTTCTCTTATAGCACCAAGTACAAAAAGAACTAAAGCAAAGCCAAGCCCCATCATTAAACCATCAAAACTTGCTTGTTTTATAGGGTTTTTAGACGCATAAGCCTCTGCACGACCGATAATGGCACAGTTAGTAACAATTAAGGGTAAGAATATCCCTAACGATTGATAAATGCCAAACGTATAAGCATTCATTAATAATTGTACGCAAGTAACAAAAGAGGCAATAATCAAAACAAAAATAGGAATGCGTATTTCTTTAGGCACCCATTGGCGAATTGCTGAGACGGTTGCATTTGAGCAAACTAGAACCAATAAGGTTGCAAGGCCTAAACCTAAAGCATTGGTTACTGTAGCGGTTACAGCAAGTAAAGGACATAAACCTAAAAGTTGCACTAATCCTGGATTGTTTTTCCATAAGCCTTGTTTGGCTAATTCTTTATACTCTTCTCTACGGCTTTCTTTCGCTAAAGCAAGTTCATTATCATCTTGAGGTGGAGTATCTACTACCTCATCATTTTCATCTGATGATGTAGCTATTGATTCTGTTTTAGTGCTCATTGTTTGACTCACTTACTTTAAGACAAGCGTTAGGGCGAGTTAGTAAAGAATGTTTATTGTCTTTGAAATAAAGTAATGTTTTTTTCACGGCTTTAACAACAGCACGTGGTGTTATAGTTGCGCCAGTAAACTGATCAAATATACCATTATCTTTCGTTACTGCCCAACGACTATCGCTGTCAGACAATAGCTTCTTACCCGTAAATGTTTTTATCCAATCACTTTTTCTTAATTCAACCTTATCACCTAAACCGGGGGTTTCTTGATGCTTTAATACGCGAACACCACTGATGCTATCGTCCATATTAATCGCAATGATCAACTCAATATTACCGTTATAACCATCAGGCGCTGTACTTGTCATTGCAAAAGCAATGGCTTCGTTGTCTTGTCTGGCAATGTAAGCAGTTTGAATATTTTTATCGTTAGTTGAGTTACCAAGTAGAGGAGAGCTTAAACTAACACAATCTTGAGTAATCTCGTTATTATAACGACTTGGCTCAATAATACTGTGTAAGGTGCTTAATAATTGTTTTTGCTCTTGTGCTTTAATTTCATCTTTAGTCACTTCATTCACTAAACCAACAATAGCAGTACAAACAATTGCAAATACAGCCAGTATTTTACTATTTTTTTGCATTGGTAAACGTACGTTTGACGTTTTTTCTGGAGGTTGTGTAGTCATTACTTTGCCTCCTCTTGTTTGGTGTTAGTATGATGGCCATATGTACGAGGTCGAGTATATTGATCTATTAGCGGTGCAGCCATATTGCATAATAAAATTGAAAAAGCGATGCCATCAGGATAGCCACCAAAGGTTCTAATTAAATACACCAGTAAACCTGCTAGCGCACCAATAATAAATCTCCCTTTATTGCTAGTCGCACCGGTTACCGGATCAGTTAAAATAAAGAAAGCACCCAGCATACAGCCACCAGTCATCCAATGAAACATTGTTGAGGCGCTGCTGTCAGGGGTTATGGTATAAGCTATAAATGAACAAATAAATAAACTTGATAAAAAGCTAACAGGTGTTTGCCATGCAATTGCTTTTTTCGCTATTAAGACTAAACCACCAAGAAGAAAAGCAAAGTTTATCCACTCCCAACCAAGGGCAAAATGTTCACCAAAAACATTTTTCTCTATACTCTCAAATACGGTAAAGCCTATGCCAAGATCTGTTTTTAAAGTATCTAAAGGTGTTGCCATCGTAAAGCCATCAACACTGGTTCTAAGCTGCTCTACTGAGTAACCTTCCTTAGTAAAGCCGCTAAAAATCACATTTAATGTATTAGCGAAATCTAAATCTACTGTCATCAACGTTAATGGGGGTTGCCATGATGTCATTTGTAATGGAAATGAGATTAATAGCATCACATAAGCAGCCATGGCTGGATTAAATGGGTTATGCCCTAAACCGCCATAAAGTTGCTTTACGATAACAATCGCAAACATAGCGCCAATGATTGAGATCCACCATGGGGCGATGGCAGGTAAGCAAATGCCAAGTAATACAGCTGTTAAAACAGCACTTCCATCAAAAAGTTGCTTAGAAATGTTATTTTTATTTCTGATAGATAAAACAATAAACTCACAAAATAATGCAGTGAAAACTGCTAGTGAGATGTGAATAATATTACCCCAACCAAAAAAGTACCACTGTGCGAAAATGCCAGGTATCAACGCATATATAACTAAACGCATTAAAGCTGATGTTTCTGCTTTATTGTGATTATGAGGTGAGCTTGCTATCCAAAATGCCATAATTATGTCTATTCTTCACTATTGGTTGTAGATGCTTGTTTAGCTCTATCTAAGGCTTTAAGCTTAGCTTTTGCTACGGCTGCAGCAATACGAACTTTCTTATCATCAGCGTCAGTTGCTGTATTTTGTGCATCATCAGTCGAAATGTTTTGCTCTTCTACGCTTGATACTTCAGGGCTTGAAGAAGACTCTTTTTTTGTTGCTTTTTTAGCTTTAGCCTTGGCAACAGCCGCAGCAATACGAGCTTTCTTATCATCAGCACCAGTCGATGTGTTTTGTGCTTCTGCACTTGATACATCAGGATTTGAAGACGGCTCTTTTTCTGCCGCCTTTTTAGCTTTTGCTTTAGCGATGGCAGCGGCTACTCTAGCTTTTTTATCATCGACAACACTATCTTGAACGTTATTATCTATTGCTGGCTTAGTAGCTTGTTCATTAGCAAGTCGCTTGGCTTTTGCTCTTGCAATCGCCGCTTTCACTTGTGACTTTTCTGACTGAACATTGTTATCTTGTACTTGATTGGTTGGCTCTGCTGTCTCTGCCTTATTCTGATCTGCAGCTTTCTTAGCTTTCACTCTAGCAAGTGCTGCTGCAACGGCTGAGCTTGCTGTACCACCGTCGGCAGACTTTTTATTCATTGTGGCTTTGCGGGCAGCAGCAGCTTTTTCATGTTTTGCTTGTCGAGCTATTTTTTCTTGCTCTAAACGTAACTTTCTTGCTTCAAAGCGTGCTTTTGCTTTTTCAGACTTTATATCAAGTTGTTGTTGTTGGCGTATTTCAGCTTTGGCAACACGGTAGTATTGTACCAATGGTATTTGACTTGGACATACATAAGCACAGGCACCACAATCTATACAGTCAAATAAATTAAGCTTGGTTAATTGCTGGTGATCTTTTGCTTTAGCGCTCCATTGCATTTCTTGAGGTAATAACTGGCTTGGACAAACATCAGCACACTGACCACAACGAATACATTCAACTTCATTTGAACTGTTGTCAAAAGCACTAGGCATTTCAGTTTTACTTGGTGCTAATATACAGTTGCTTGTTTTAACAATAGGGACTTGTTCATTTAATATACTAAAGCCCATTAATGGTCCACCCATAATGACAGGGGGACTTGTTTGAAGAGAAGCTTGAGTGTTTTGATTATTGTTATCTTCATTAACAAAGCCAGCTTGTTCAAGTAAATAGCTTACTTGTGTACCTAATAAAACCCAAAAATTTTGAGGCTTTGATAACGCTTTGCCTGTTAAAGTGACTACTCGGCGAATAAGTGGAATATCGTTGATAACAGCATCGCTAATAGCGAAACATGTCGCAACATTTTGCACTACTATGCCAGAATTTATAGGTAAGGAGCCACTGTCAACTTCTTTGCCAGTTAGAATTTTTATTAATTGTTTTTCACCGCCAGTAGGGTATTTAGTAGGTAATACACAAACTTTAATTTTTTCTATATGTTTAGTTGCTTGTTGTAATGCTTTTATTGCTTGTGGTTTGTTATTTTCAATGCCAATTAAAATAAATGCAGGGTTAAGTAATTGATCTAGTATTTTGATACCGTCAACAATCGCTTCACTTTGCTCTCGCATTAATAAATCATCAGACGTAATATAAGGCTCACATTCAGCGGCATTGATGATTAAAAAGTTAATATCTGGCTTTGTATTGACTTTAATATGAGTTGGAAAGCCCGCACCGCCCATACCTGCAATACCGGCATTAGAAATTTTTGTAATAATTTCTTGGCGAGATAATTGAGAAAAGTCTTGGCATATTTCTCGTTTCTTCCAAGTGTCTTCACCGTCAACATCAATAAATAAGCAAAGTTCGCTTAAGCCTGAAGGGTGTGCAATTACTGATTTTTTAATAGCACTTATTGTTCCGCTTGTTGGCGCATGTACTGGCACTGCCATTGGATTAGAGCTTTGAGTAAGTGCTTGACCTTTTAGCACCTTATCTCCCACCTCAACAAGTAAGTCGCCTTGACGGCCAATATGCTGCTGTAAAGGTAAAACTAATTGCTTAGGTAATGAAAGCTGCTTAATAGGTTTATCTGACGTTGTCGCTTTTTGTTCAGGTGGGTGAATTCCACCGTGAAAGTGCCAGAATTTTCCTTGGTTGATGCGCTCAATAATTGATTCCATAGATTGCGGCCTCCTAACCTATTTGCTTCACAGCAATTTTATTCAAATCCCACTGCCAATTCTGAATAGTTTCAGGAGTTGGGCGCATTTCAATACAGTCAACAGGACAAGGAGCAACACATAAATCACACCCAGTACATTCGTCTGAAAGTATTGTGTGCATTTGCTTAGCTGCACCAAGAATTGCATCCACTGGGCAGGCTTGAATACACTTAGTACAGCCTATACAGTCTTCTTCAATGATAAAAGCGACTTTAGGAAGGTTACTTTGTGATGAGTCATCTTGTTCATGGTTATCATCTAACGGTTGCACATCAACACCTAGCAAGTCTGCTATTTTCTTTATAGTATCTTCACCACCTGGTGCGCATTTATTAATTGCTTCACCATTAGCAACAGCTTCAGCATAAGGTTTACAGCCGGGATAGCCACATTGGCCACATTGGGTTTGCGGGAGTAGTGCATCAAGCTGCTCTGCAATAGGGTCGCCTTCGACATGGAAGCGTATAGAGGCGTAACCAAGTAAAGCACCAAACAGTGCAGATATAACGCCTAAAACGAGTATGGCAAGTAAAATATTCATTATTATACTCATGTTACCTCGAAATATTCGTTTCAGCGAAAATTAAAAGGCTTAGGGGCAAGGCATTGATTGAAAATAATGGCTGCTCCCTTATGGAAATCAATAACGCCGTATAAAAACCTTTTAAACTCGCCCTGAGGGAATGACTGAGTAAATCATGCTCTGCGTTGCACCTTTTTTTAAGGGAACAAGCATTAATAAAAAGACGCGTCTTAATCATGGATTGCTCAGACATCCTGAAATAGATATTTTGAAGTATCATGAGTATATTTTCTGCCTTAAATTTTAACTAAACCTGCAAAGCCCATAAAGGCTAAAGACATTAGGCCTGCAGTGATCATTGCAATAGCGGCACCCTTAAAAGGTGTCGGAACATCAGCATTGGCTAATTTTTCTCGCATCGCTGAGAACATAACAAGTACTAGAGAGAAGCCAACTGCAGCACCAAATCCATAAATAATCGATTCAAAGAAATTATGCTGTAACCTTAGGTTTAATAAAGCAACACCAAGTACGGCGCAGTTTGTAGTGATTAGTGGCAGGAAAATACCTAATAATCTATATAAGCTACTGCTTGTTTTATGAACAACCATTTCGGTGAACTGTACTACAACAGCAATAACTAGAATAAAGCTCATTGTAGTAAGGTATTCAAGATTTAAAGGTATTAATATGTAAGTAGTAACTAGATAGCTTAGTAGTGAGGCTAAGGTCATTACAAAAGTGGTTGCAAATGACATTCCTATAGCTGTTTCGGTACGTGAAGATACCCCCATAAAAGGGCATAAGCCAAGAAATTGTACAAGTACAAAGTTATTCACCAGTACTGTGCCAATAAGCAGTAGAGCGTAATCAGTCATTTGAGTTATAGGTCAAGATGTTAATTATTAAAAAGCTGCCAGTATTATCCTTTTTTTTCTACCATATAACAACACTAGTGTGAACAGGTGTTGTTATTAACTGCTTTTATAGACACATTAATATCAAGCTTTATTCATGCTTCAAAGAATGAGTAATGCGAGCTGATTATAATTGTGCAGGTTTACCAATATAAAACCCTTGGCAACCATCAATAAATAGCTTCTCTAAAGTATGTTTTTCTTCCTGGCTTTCTACACTTTCAGCTAAAACATTAATGCCTAGTCTATGGGCTAAATCGACCATAAGGCGTAAGAAATATTGATTGTTTTTATCGTTATCAATGTTTCTCGTGTATGAACCATCCATCTTGATGTAATCAGGTGTTAAATCTCTGAAAAACTTAAAGGATGTTAAACCCATTCCGAAACGTTCAACGGTTATTCTTGAACCGACACGATGTAACATATCAATTAAACGTTTACTCGCTTTAATATTCTGTTGTAGTCCCGCTTCTGTTATTTCAAAAATTAATCGAGTTGAGACTTTAGGCTCACGTAATAATTTACGCTCTAGCCAAATCATAAAGTGTTCATCGTTAACACTTCGCGAACTAATGTTGATACCGAAACTATGATCAAGCATGTTTTTGTTCATAATTTCTTGAATGGCTTTTTCAATAATAAGCTTATCGATAGCGACTATTTTATCAAGCTTTTCAGCCATAGCGATAAAAGATGTTGTTGGTAAAACATCATTATTAGAATTGATAAAACGAGCCAATATCTCGCTGTAAGCCTTATTGTTTCTACCATTAGGTTGTATGGGTTGTAGTAATAACGAAATTCGTTGGTTTTCTAGTACACTGTCTATTTCTTGTCGCCAATTTTGATTGCCATAATTGGCACTATTGCTTGCTAAAATATCGGTATCTTTTTGCGAATACCAAGCATTAGCTCCTTTAGTTTGAGCAACACTCACGCCAGTATCAGCTAAAGCAAGCAATTCGCCTAAGGACTGTGTTTTATTAAAATGGACAATGCCAGAATAAGCTACTGAATCAAGATCGGCTGTTTGCTGATAATTATTAAATAAAACGCTTAGTTCTGTAGAGAACTCTTCCGCTTGTTTTAACTCAACGTTTGGTAAAAAACAGGCAAAATCAGAACTGTTTAATCTAAATGCTTTACCACCTGAATACTTGAGTAGAGCTTTTTCAAGTAGTTTGGCAATATGACTTATATAGTTATCACCTTCTTTATATCCGTGTATTTTGTTTATCGTTTGCAGTTCTGAACAGCGAGTAATGATTAGGGAACCAAATTTGACAGGGCTATCTTGTGTTACTTGCGTTTCATAGAATTGTACAAAGCGATTACGATTATCAAGTTGAGTTAAGGGATCAACATAAGCTTCTTGTTCTAAAATATTGGTATTATCAACTTGTTGCTTAATCAATCTTTTAATATCAATAATACCTTGTTTAAGTTCAGGTATTTCTAATATATTGTTATGAGGTTCTGAGGTTTCAGCTGCAAGTAAGTTATCTTGATTGATTGAAGAGAATTCAGCTTTAATTTGATTACTAATTGCGTTGAAAACAGTTTTATGTCTTTTAGTACTCATAAATGTAGCAAAAAACACCAAGATGATTGATAAAATAATTGTCGCTAATATAAAGCCAACGATTAAATTATATTCACCTGAAAAATCAAGCTGATATTTAATTGCTAAATCTAATTCTTCTATTACTATGTTTTTAGGTTTGGGTGTAGTGATAGATAGCGAGAATCCACTATCTACATTACTATAATTAAATAATTGCTTACCAGTCTCGGTGGATATAATTAAAGCTTTGTAAGAAGTGACTTGTTGAAGTCTTGTCGCAATGCTTTGAATTGAAGTAGCATCAGCAGCTTTTTTCGAAGAGTTTTGGGAAGTTGCTATTTGATTTGTTAATACATTAATGAGCTTGCTATGTTGACTGGCTTTACTATCAAGCATCGAGTGTAACATTGACAAGGAAATAGCACTGATAGAAATAATGAAAATCAGCGCAAGAGTTAAGTTTCTTAGTAATAATTGAGAATAAGTATACATGTCGAGTTAAATTGCTCCGCAAAAAATTGATCTCTGTAATTCAGTTAAGCGACATAAGTTGAATTACTATTAACGGTAATGAAAGTGTTTATAACACGATTTTTTGGGCTATACTAATTGATTGTAAAGCATAAGTTAATTTTTACCATTAATTCTAGATTTTAAGGTTAAATAATTTAGCCTTTCTTTCGCTATATTGTCTTTTCAAGCTTGCGCTTATAATTTTGTCACTATATAATCTGCGGTGCTTAGTTTATGCCTGTTGGCATATTAAGTATGGAATAAGATGTCACTGAAGATTTCTCTGTATTTGAACAGATAACTCTATTCTTATTGCAAGTATTAGTATTGGTCATTATCAATGATTAGATATTAATATGGGGTCAGTGATATAGGCCCCAATGATGGGGCTTTTTTGTTTGTGGCGTTTGTTAAAATCGCTATTTTCAAGATATACAGCAAAATAACGCTGGGCTATAAGCCCTTTTTTTATACCTGAAATTTTATTTTAAAAGAAATAGTTAATTTGTTTTTAGCTCTTTCTTATCCTAACAGGAGAACACGATTGGCTAAATTCGAACAAAAATTAACTGATATGCTTCGACCCGCAGTGGGCGAAACAGGTAAAGAATTACTCGGTGTTGAGTTTATTAGTGCTGGTAATAATTCAGTTTTACGTTTGTTTATTGACCATGAAAATGGCATCAATGTTGATGATTGTGCAGAAGTAAGTCGTCAAGTGGGTGCTATTTTAGATGTAGAAGATCCAATAAGTAGTGAATATAACTTAGAAGTTTCCTCACCGGGTGTTGATAGGCCACTATTTGAGTTGGCGCACTTTAAAGCGGTGGTAGGTGAAACTGTTAATGTTAAGTTATCAATGCCTTTAAATGGTCGTAGAAAATTTAAAGGCACATTGACTGCGATAGAAAACGACACATTAATAGTAGAAGTAGATGGCATAGATTACGAACTTGTTATCAACAATGTAGACAAAGCAAACCTTGTCGCGAAATTATAAAAAATTAAGTAAAAATAAATATTTAAGTTTAATAGAAGTAACTATTTAGCTTTTCATTGTGTTATTCGGTTATTAAAAATTGATTAATACGAAAACTAGATAAATATTTACCTAAAAGTTAAGGCTAAAGAAACATGAGTAAAGAGATATTACTGGTTGTTGATGCTGTATCAAATGAAAAGGCATTACCACGTGAAAGTATTTTTGAAGCAATGGAGATTGCTTTAGAAACTGCGACCAAGAAAAAGTATGAAGGCGATATTAGCGTTCGTGTTTGTATTGATCGTATTAGCGGTGAATTTGATACTTTCCGTCGTTGGTTGGTCGTTGAAGATAGCAATGAACCAATGGAAAACCCTTATGCTGAAATTGGTTTAGCGGCGGCTCAGTATGATAATCCTGAATTAAATGTCGGTGATTATTCTGAAGACCAAATTGAATCAGTAACGTTTGATCGTGTAACCACACAAACCGCTAAGCAAGTTATTGTTCAGAAAATTCGTGAAGCAGAACGTGCTTTAGTTGTTGATGCTTATCAAGATCAAGTTGGCGAATTAGTGACTGGCGTAGTTAAAAAATCTAGTCGTGAGAGTGTTATTCTCGATTTGGGTAATAATGCTGAAGCTGTTATTTACCGTGATGATATGTTGCCACGTGAAACTTTCCGTCCAGGTGACAGAGTACGTGGTTTACTGTATGACATAAAAGCTGAAGCCCGTGGTGCGCAATTATTAGTGAGCCGTACTAAGCCAGAAATGCTAATTGAACTATTTCGCGTTGAAGTGCCAGAAATTGGCGAAGAAATGTTAGAAATTAAAGGCGCAGCACGCGATCCTGGTTCTCGCGCTAAAATTGCTGTGAAAAGCAATGATAAGCGTATTGACCCAGTAGGTGCATGTGTAGGGATGCGTGGTTCACGTGTTCAAGCCGTTTCAGGTGAGTTAGGCGGTGAGCGTGTTGATATCGTGTTATATGACGACAACGTAGCGCAATATGTAATAAACGCTATGTCTCCAGCTGAAGTTGCTTCAATCATTGTTGATGAAGACAAAGGCACGATGGATATCGCTGTTGATGAAGGTAATTTAGCGATGGCTATTGGCCGTAGTGGTCAAAATATTCGTTTAGCAAGTCAATTAACTGGCTGGGAACTAAACGTAATGACTGTTGCTGATATGAAAGAGAAGCATCAAGCGGAGAATGATAAAGTACTAAACTTATTCATTGATAAGCTAGACCTAGATGAAGATTTTGCGACACTGTTATCTGAAGAAGGTTTTACTTCATTAGAAGAAATAGCTTATGTACCAGCAGAAGAAATGCTTAAAATTGACGGTTTAACTGAAGAAATCGTTGAAGAATTAAGAGCTCGCGCTAAAGAAGCGTTGACAACACAAGCGCTTGCGAGTGAAGAAACGCTAGAAGGTGCAGAGCCTGCGGCAGATTTATTAGCCCTTGACGGTTTAGAACGTCATTTGGCATTTGTTTTAGCAAGTCGCGGTGTGAAAACATTAGAAGACTTAGCAGAACAAGGTATCGATGAAATAAGCGATATTGAAGAATTAACTGAAACCAAAGCGGGTGAGCTAATTATGGCTGCACGTAACATTTGTTGGTTTAACGAAGAATAATTAACACCGGGAGAATAGTGTAAATGGCAGATATAACTGTAGCAGAGCTTGCCAAGGAAATTGGTACACCGGTGGATCGTTTAGTGAGCCAATTGGCTGACTCAGGCGTGAATAAATCGGCAACCGATGCTATTTCGCAAGACGAAAAAGAAGCGTTGT
This sequence comes from uncultured Colwellia sp., assembly GCA_913061365.1. GTDB lineage: Bacteria > Pseudomonadota > Gammaproteobacteria > Enterobacterales > Alteromonadaceae > Colwellia. The sequence goes on along the minus strand of CAJXUT010000044.1, from coordinate 328 downwards.
TAGGTCACTTGAAAAAGCAACATGGCGATAACTCAGCAGCAAAGCCGAGCAAATTAACTTTAAACCGTAAAACTAAGTCAACCTTGACGATGGGACACGGTAGCAAGAGTAAATCGGTTAATGTTGAAGTACGTAAAAAACGCACTTATGTAAAACGAAGTGATTTAGAAGAACAACAAATGGCAGAAGCAGCAGCGAAAGCTGAAGCAGAAGCAGCAGAAAAAGCAGAAGCATTAGCAGCACAAAAAGCTGAAGCGGCTGCAAAAGAAGCTGAAAACGCCAAAGCAGTAGCAGCAGCAAAAGCTGAAGTTGAAGCTGAACGTAAAGC